>NZ_JBFTER010000032.1:0-44569 GCF_047229345.1 Cellulomonas jepli
CCGGACGACCCCGTGGCGCCGGCGGGCGCGGCACCGGGCGCGCGGGGCCGGCCGGACGGGACGCTCGCGCCGAGCCGGCCGGACGGGACCGTGGGCCCGTCGGCGGTCGGTGCACCCGCGGGCACCGCGACGTCGAGCACGAACTCCCCGCCCTCGACACCGGCGGACACCGTCCCGCCCAGCGCCTCGACCCGCTCGCGCATGCCGATCAGCCCGCGCCCCGTCGGGCCGGCGGCGCCCGCCGGGTTCGTCAGCCGGAAGCGCGCGGTGCCCTCGCCCTGCGACCGCACGAGCGACGTCGTCGCGCCCGGCGCGTGCCGGCGCGCGTTCGTCAGCCCCTCCTGGACCGCGCGGTACAGGACGTACCCCGGCCCCGCGGCGACGTCGTGCCACGCACCCTCGACGGTCACCGGCTGGCCCGCCGCGACGGCGCTCGCGACGAGCTCGTCGACGTCGCACGCCGTGGGTTGCGGCGCGCGCTCGCCCTCGGCGCCGGTGCGCTGCAGCACCACGAGCACCTGTCGCAGCTCGGTGAGGGCCTCCCGCGCGTCGACCGCGATCGCGGCGAGCACCTCGCGCGCCTCGTCGTCGAGCCCGGGGTGCACGAAGGGCGCCGACTCCGCGCGGACCGCGACGAGCGAGACGTGGTGCGCGACGACGTCGTGCAGGTCGCGCGCCAAGCGGGCCCGCTCCCCCGCGAGCGACTCGGTCTCGAGCGCCTGGCGCTGGGCCGCACGGGCGTCCTCCTCCCGCCGTCTCGACCGGCCGGCCGACCCGACCGCGGCCGACACGCCGACGACCCCGGCGACCGCGACGAGGTACATCACGAGCACCGGCGTCTCGTACGCGGTGCCCGTCCCGGACGTCACCGGCCCGATCGGCAGGAAGGCCGGCGTCTCCGTGCCGCAGTACGCGACGATCACGAGGGCCGCCGCGAGCGCCGGGACGGCCGCGCGCCGGAGCCCGTCGAGCGCCGCGAGGGCCGCCACCGCGAGCGTCCCGAGCCACCACCCCCAGGCCCACCCGCCGAGCCACGGCAGCGCCACGAACGGCGTGAGGGTGAGCGCGGTCGCACCGACCGGGTACCGGCGCGCGAGCAGCACGCCCGCCACGACGACGACCGTGCTGACGACCGCGTACGTGCCCGCGAACGCGGGCGGGGCCGACGGCCGGCTCTCGAGCCCGACGAACCCGTAGGTGAGGTCGAGCGGCGTCGAGACGAGGACCCCCGTGACGAGGAGCGCGAGCGCCCACGCGGGCAGCTGCTCCCGCCGGGACGTCGTCGGCCGCGGCGGGGCAACGGCGGGGAGGACTGCTGCGGTCATGGCGCCATCGTCGCGCAGCCGGCGGCGGGCACGCCTCAGTCGCGCGACGGAGACCTCGGTCCTCCTCGGGTCGAGCCGGCCCGGGCACGCACCGCGCCCCGGCCGCCCGGCGCCCCGCACGAGCACCCGTCGGCGCGACGTCGCGCGCTGCGTCCCGCGCGGCACGCGTGCTCCTGCTCGTCGCCTCGCTCTCCGTCCCAGCCGTGCGCCGGCGGACGGCGACCGGTCCCTACGGCAGCGTGAGCCCCGCCGGCAGCAGCGGCGGCAGGGTCGCCCGGATCTGCTCGTGCAGCGAGGTGAAGCGCTCGGCGGTCATCCGCTCGGCGGGCGCCGTGACGCTCACGGCGGCGATCGCCGTCCCGGACCGCAGGAGCGGGACGGCGACGCAGCTGATGCCCGGCTCGTTCTCCTGCTCCTCGGTCGCGAAGCCGCGCTCCCGGGCCTGCGCGAGGAGCGCCGCCGTGGCGTCCGCGTCGAGCCGCGCACGGTCCCCCGCGGCGCGCAGGTACCCGGCGAGCACCGCGCCGTCCGCCCCGCGGTGGGCCAGGAGCGCACGGCCGAGCGCGGTGGTGACCGCGGGGCTGCGCCGCCCGACCGCCGACCACACGCGCAGCGGCCGCTCGGGCTCGACCTTGTCGAGGTAGACGACCTCCGACCCGCTGAGGACGCCGAGGTGCACGAGCTCGTCGGCCGCCTCGCAGAGCGCGACGAGCGCCGGGCGCAGCAGCGCGGGCAGGTTCTCGTCGCTGAGGAAGTCGTCGCCGAGCTGCGTCGCCGCCGGTCCCAGCACGTACGCACCGCTGACGGGGTCCTGGGTGACGAAGCCGCGGAACCGCAGCGCCGCCAGCGCGCGGTGCACGGTCGTCTTGTTGAGGTCGAGCGACGACGCGAGCTCGGCAAGGGTCAGCCCGCGGGCGCCTGCGCGAGCGAGCACCTGGAGCGCGAGCAGCGCCCGGTCGACCGCCTCGACGGGCGACCCGACCTCACGTGCTGCGTCCGTCATCGCGCTCCACCTCCTGTGCTCGGGACCGTCCGCCCGGTCCGCCGTGGCCGGCGCCCGGCCGGCTCCGCCCACGGTAGAGGACCACCGTGCAGCCCCGGACACGACCCGACCCGGGACCGCTGTGCGGTCCCGGGTCGGGTCGGTCGTGCTGTGCTGCTCAGCCCGTCGGCTCAGCCGAGCTGCGTCTGCGGCCCGGCACCGAGCTCACCGGGTCCGGCCGAGGGCGGCGCGGCCGGCAGGTCGATCCCCGAGTTGGGGGTCCCCACCGAGGCACCGACCGGGACCGGGTCCTTCGTGAGCGACGTGCGCGGCTTCCCGGTGAAGTGGAACTCCCCGAGGATGCCCTCGCCCTCGGCGTCCACGACGACCGTCTGACCGGCCTTGAGCTCGCCGAACAGGATCTTCTCGGACAGGACGTCCTCGATCTCCCGCTGGATCGCCCGGCGCAGCGGGCGCGCCCCGAGGACCGGGTCGTAGCCCTTCTCCGACAGGAGCTTCTTCGCCGCGTCCGTGAGCTCGATGCTCATGTCCTTGTCGCGCAGGCGGACGTCGAGCTTGGCGATCATCAGGTCGACGATCGCGAAGATCTCCGGCTGCGAGAGCTGCGGGAAGACGACCACGTCGTCGACGCGGTTGAGGAACTCCGGGCGGAAGTGCTGCTTGAGCTCGTCGTTGACCTTCCCCTTCATGCGCTCGTACGACGTCGACAGGTCCCCGCCGGCCTGGAAGCCGGTCTGCAGGCCCTTGGCGATGTCCCGGGTGCCGAGGTTCGTGGTCATGATGATGACGGTGTTCTTGAAGTCGACCACCCGGCCCTGCGAGTCGGTCAGGCGACCGTCCTCGAGGATCTGCAGCAGCGAGTTGAAGATGTCCGCGTGCGCCTTCTCGACCTCGTCGAACAGGACGACCGAGAACGGCTTGCGGCGCACCTTCTCGGTGAGCTGACCGCCCTCGTCGTACCCGACGTAGCCGGGGGGCGAGCCGAACAGCCGCGAGACGGTGTGCTTCTCCGAGAACTCCGACATGTCGAGCTGGATCAGCGCGTCCTCGTCCCCGAAGAGGAACTCGGCGAGCGCCTTGGCCAGCTCGGTCTTCCCGACGCCCGTGGGCCCCGCGAAGATGAACGACCCACCGGGACGCTTCGGGTCCTTGAGGCCCGCACGCGTGCGCCGGATCGCCTGCGAGAGCGCCTTGATCGCAGCTTCCTGGCCGACGACGCGCTTGTGCAGCTCGTCCTCCATGTGGAGCAGCCGGCTCGACTCCTCCTCGGTGAGCTTGAACACCGGGATGCCCGTGGCGAGCGCGAGGACCTCGGCGATCAGCTCCTCGTCGACCTCCGCGACCGCGTCGAGGTCGCCGGACTTCCAGGCCTTCTCCTTCTCGATCCGCTTGAGGCCGAGCTGCTTCTCGGCGTCGCGCAGGCGAGCGGCCTTCTCGAAGTCCTGCTCGTCGATCGCGGACTCCTTGTCGCGGCGCGTCTCGGCGATCTGCTCGTCGAGCTCGCGCAGCTCCGGCGGAGCCGTCATGCGACGGATGCGCAGGCGGGCGCCGGCCTCGTCGACCAGGTCGATCGCCTTGTCGGGCAGGAACCGGTCGTTGACGTAGCGGTCCGCGAGCGTCGCCGCGGCGACGAGCGCACCGTCCGTGATCGAGACGCGGTGGTGCGCCTCGTACCGGTCGCGCAGGCCCTTAAGGATCTCGATGGCGTGCTTGAGGTTCGGCTCCGCGACCTGGATCGGCTGGAACCGGCGCTCGAGCGCGGCGTCCTTCTCGACGTACTTGCGGTACTCCTCGAGGGTCGTCGCACCGATCGTCTGGAGCTCGCCGCGCGCGAGCATCGGCTTGAGGATGCTCGCGGCGTCGATCGCGCCCTCGGCGGCACCCGCACCCACGAGGGTGTGGATCTCGTCGATGAACAGGATGATGTCGCCGCGCGTGCGGATCTCCTTGAGGACCTTCTTCAGGCGCTCCTCGAAGTCACCGCGGTACCGGCTGCCGGCCACGAGCGCACCCAGGTCGAGCGTGTAGAGCTGCTTGTCCTTGAGCGTCTCGGGGACGTCGCCGCGCACGATGTCCTGCGCGAGGCCCTCGACGATCGCCGTCTTGCCGACGCCGGGCTCGCCGATCAGCACCGGGTTGTTCTTGGTGCGGCGGGACAGCACCTGCATGACCCGCTCGATCTCCTTCTCGCGCCCGATGACCGGGTCGAGCTTGCCGTCGCGCGCGGCCTGCGTGAGGTTGCGCCCGAACTGGTCGAGGACGGCGGAGCCGGACGGCTGACCCTCGGCGGGGCCGCCCGAGGCGACGGGCTCCTTGCCCTGGTAGCCGGACAGGAGCTGGATGACCTGCTGGCGCACGCGGTTGAGGTCGGCGCCGAGCTTGTTGAGGACCTGGGCGGCGACGCCCTCGCCCTCGCGGATCAGGCCGAGCAGGATGTGCTCGGTCCCGATGTAGTTGTGGCCGAGCTGCAGCGCCTCGCGCAGCGACAGCTCGAGCACCTTCTTGGCGCGCGGGGTGAAGGGGATGTGACCGGACGGGGCCTGCTGGCCCTCGCCGATGATCTCCTGCACCTGGGCGCGGACGGCGTCCAGCGAGATGCCGAGCGACTCCAGCGCCTTGGCGGCGACGCCCTCACCCTCGTGGATCAGCCCCAGGAGGATGTGCTCGGTCCCGATGTAGTTGTGGTTGAGCATCCGCGCCTCTTCCTGGGCGAGGACGACCACGCGGCGGGCTCGGTCCGTGAATCTCTCGAACATGTGCACACTCCTCACGAGCAGCGCTCGTCCCGGCTGAGCGCCCGGGACAGGTCGGCGTTGTTCGACTGTAACGGCGTGACCCCCCGCCTACTGCCCGTGTTCGCCGCAGGCGTGACGCGGCCACCCGCGGCGCGCAGGAGCACCCGCCCGGGCGGGCGGCGGGGTGCGCGCGAGGGAGGTCGGGCGGGGCGGCCCGGGTTCAGCGCCCGCGGTACCGGACCGCGTGCGTGCTGCCGACCGCGGCGTCGTCGAGCAGCCCGGCCATCGCGAGCCCCCGGTCCACGAGGCGGACCCGGTCGAGCGCGGGCACCTCGTCGAGCCGGAACCAGCGGGCGGCGTCCGTCGACCCGCCGACCTCGGCCCGCAGCTCCCCGCCCGTGACGCGCGCGCGGTAGACGACCCGGATGGCGTGCGCGTCGACCGCGGGCTGCACGATGCGCTCCGCCGCCGGGACGACGACCGAGTCGATCCCGAGCAGCCCGTCGAGCTCGGCGGTGTACCCGGTCTCCTCGAGGATCTCGCGCACGGCGGCGTCGGCCGGGTCCTCGCCGGGGTCGATCCCGCCCCCGGGCAGCGTCCAGCCGGAGTGTCCGTCGAGCACCCAGTGGGCGAGCAGCACCTGCCCGTCGTCGACCACGACCCCGTAGGCGGCGATGCGCGTCTCCACCTGCGCGAGCGTACCCACCGGTCCCGCGGACGGCGCGCCCGCCCGGGCCCTAGCATGCGGACCACCTCTCGGGACGGAGCACCCATGAACCTGATCGGCGTCGCGTCCGGCGTCCTGCTCGTCGCGCTCGTGCTCGGCGGGATCGCGCTCGCGGTCCGGTCCGGGCGCCGCACGCCCGGGCCACGCCCGGCGCGCCCGCGGCGGTACGACGGCGGGTCGTGGGGAGGGGACGGCGGCGGGACAGGCGGGTCCGGCGGGGGTCACGCCGGGCACCACCACGGCTCCGGGTGGGGCGGGCACGACAGCGGCGGCTGGGGCGGCGACGGCGGAGGTGGCGGCGACGGGGGCGGCGGTGGCGGTGGCGACTGAGCGGAGCGACCGGCCCGCCGGCCGACGGGGAGCAACCGGCCCGCCGGCAGTCGCGGAGCAACCGGCTCGTCGGCAGTCGCGGAGCAACCGGCTCGTCGGCAGTCGCGGAGCAGCCGGTCCACCGGCCGCCGCGGACCGGCCGGCCCGCGGTGGACCCGACGGCGCGCTGGGATCCCGGGACCGGGTGACGCGGTGACCCCGTGACCCGCACGACGCCGCGCCCGCGCCTCGCGGACGCGCCGGCCGAGGTGCGCGACGCCGTCGACGCGCTGCTCGGCTCCCGGGTCACCCACGAGCAGCCCGCGAGCGCGGGGTTCACGCCGTCGATCGCGTCGACGGTCGCCGGCTCCGGCGGGGACCGGCTCTTCGTCAAGGCCGCGGCCGTGGGCGGAGGGCTCGGGGAGGCCGTCGAGACCGGGGTGCTGCTGGCCGACGTGGTCGGCGACCTCGGTCCCCGGCTGGTGGGCTCGGCGTCCGTCGGCGCGTGGCGCGTCGCGGCGTACGAGGTGGTCGACGGCACCGCGCTCAGCACCTGGGACGAGGCCGACCTCGCGCCGCTGCTCGCGGTGGTGGAGCACCTGCGCGAGCGGCTCGACCCGTGCCCGACCGTGCCCGCGGCGACCACGCCGTACGCGACGTCGTTCGTGCCGCTGCTCGGCACCTGGGTGGCGCTCGCCCCCGGGACGCCCGGGAGCGCGCACGCGCCCCCGCAGCCGGGGTCCGGCGTCGCGCACGTCCGAGGGCGGCCGCTGCCCGTCGACGTCCCCGTCCTGCTGCTCGCCGAGCTCGAGTCCCGGTGGCTCGACGCCCTGGTGCCCGGGACCGCGCTGCACCACGGGGACCTGCGCCGTGACAACGTCCTGCGTGAGCCGGGCGGGCGGCTGCGCGTCGTGGACTGGACGCACCTGTGGACCGCCCCGGGGTGGCTCGACCTGGTGCGGCTCGGGGCCGACGTCGCGGCGTGCGGGCACGACCCCGAGGAGCTGCTGCGCCGCTCGTGCTGGGCCGACGCCCCGGACGACGCCGTCGACGTCACGCTCGCGGGGCTCGCCGGGCGGGCCTGGCGCGAGGGTCACCTGCCGGACGTCCCGGACGTCCCCGGGCTGCGGAGCATGCAGCGCGAGCAGGGCCTCCACACGCTGCGCTGGCTCGAGGCCCGGCTGGCGTCGAGGCCTGGCTGAGCCGGTCCGGGCGTCACGCGCGGCACGGGCCGGCCTGGGTGGCACGGCCCGGCGTGGGCGGCGCGTGGCGGGACTGGCGGCGACGTGGCGCGACTGCGATGCCAGGGCATGACCCACGACGACCCGCGACGGCCCGCATCGGCACGGCTCCGCCTGCCGCGACCGGTCGCGAGCCCCGTCGTCAGCGCGCCGCCGCGCCCTCCCGCGAGCGGCGGCGCAGGCGCTTGCGGACGAACACCCCGATCGCGACGGCGAACGCGGCGTAGATCGCGTAGTTGATGTAGTCGCTGTACTCCCCGATGCGCGTCCAGCGGCTGCCGAGCGCGTAGCCGAGCGTCACGAGGACGCCGTTGTAGACCGCGCTGCCGAGGGTCGTGTACGCGAGGAAGCGCCCGAGCGGCATGCGCTCGATGCCCGCGGGGATCGACACGAGGCTGCGCACCACCGGCACGCACCGGCCGATGAGCACCGCCGAGCCGCCGTGGCGGTGGAACCAGTCCTCGGCGCGCTGGACGTCGCTGGGCTCGACGAGCGGGAGCCGGTCCGCGATGCGCTGGAGCCGCTCGGAGCCGAGGCGCATGCCCGCCCAGTACAGGACGAGCGCGCCGACGACGGAGCCCGCCGTCGCGCCGAGGACCGCGAGCGCGAGCGACATCCGGCCCTGCCCCGCGAGCAGCCCCGCGACGGGCAGCACGACCTCGCTGGGGATCGGCGGGAACACGGTCTCGAGGACGACGAGCACGCCGACCCCGACGGGGCCGAGCAGCTCGACGGTGGACACGGCCCACCCGGCGAGGCCCGTGAGCTGGGACGGGTCGGCTTGGCTGAGCACCGTTCCAGCAGAACACGGAGCGCGGACGCAGGCACCCCGAGCGCGGCACACCTCTCCCGGGTCGGGGGTGTTGCGGGCGCGTGAGCGCCGGACCCGCCACGTGAAAGCCGTGTGAACTCCGGCGCCGGCGCCTTGTGGTGACCGCGCGGCCACGAGGACGCTGGGACGACCACCCTCCGGGAGCCGCCGGCACGAGGGAGCACCGTGACGTCCCACCCCGCACCGCCGCCGTCCCCGGTCGCCGGACCGTCGTGCGCGCCCCCGCCGGCGCCCGGTGCCCGCCGAGGAGCACGGCCGTGAACCTCCCGGCGGCGGTGCTGCTCGACCTCGACGGGACGCTCGTCGACTCCGAGCCCCTCTGGTCGACGGCCGCGGCCGACCACGCGCGCCTGCACGGCTGCTCCTGGAGCGCGCTCGACGCCGCCGGCATCGCGGGGCTCCCGGCGCCGGCCGTCGCGGCGCTGCTGCACCAGCGCGGGGTGCCGCTCGCCGCGGAGCGCATCGCGGAGCTGCTGCACGAGGAGGTCGGGCTGGGCCTCGCGCTCGAGCTGCCGTGGCGTGCGGGCGCGCTGGACCTGCTGACCCTGCTGCGCTGGGCCGAGGTGCCGAGCGCGCTGGTGTCGACGAGCCGGCGCAGCCTCGCCGAGCTCGTGGTGCGCGCGACCCCCGTCGGGACGCTGCGGACCGTCGTCTCGGGCGACGACGTGCACCGGCTGGCGCCGCACCCCGAGGCGTACCTCGCGGCGGCCGGCGCGCTCGGCGTCGACCCGGCGCGCTGCCTCGTCGTCGAGGACTCGTCGAGCGGGGTCGCAGCGGCGCTCGCCGCCGGGACGCTGGTCTTCGCGGTGGACCCGGCGCTCGACCTGCCGCCGCGGCTGTCCGCCCACCCGCGGCTCGTGCGGGTCGACGGTCTGGTGCCCGTGGTGGAGCTGCTCAGCGCGCTGCTCGCGCGCGGCTGAGCGGCGACCCGCAGGGCGGCCACGGCTGGGCGGTCCCGACCGGCGCGGCTCCGCCCGAGGTGTCCCGGCCCGGGCCGTGTGCGCTCAGGCGGTCTCGGCGCAGAACCCGCCCGCGTCGGTCGGCGTGACCCGCCAGGTGCGGATGTCCTTGCCGCCGCCGTCCTCGTCGCTCTTCTCGTGCAGCCGCACGGCACCGTCGCGCACGGAGGCGTCCCCGCGGACGACGTGGCGCCCCGTGCTGCCCTCGACGGTCAGGGTGACGCTCCCGACGAAGTCGTCGATGGTCCGGGGGGCGCGTCCGTCGACGTCGAGCACGGCGTACGGGACGCCGGAGACGACCGGGGCGGGCGGGGAGTAGGTCATCGGGCACACACCTTCGGGTCGGCCGGTGAGGGCCCCAGCATGCGCCCCGCCGGACCCCGGGGGAACACCCGCGACGTATCGAGTGCGTGACGTTCCGGTGTCGCGGGCGGGTCGGGCGCTGCGCCGGCGTGCCGCTCCCTGCATGGGCGGGTCCTCCGGGGGCGGGCCGTCCGTGGACCGGGCCGTGCGCGACGGCGCCGTCGCCGGGGCCGCGTCCGGGTCCCGTCCGGGGACGCGGCGGCACCGTCAGGGAAGCGTCTGGATCGCCCGGGTGCCTCGCCGGTGTCCCCCTGAATGGTCGCGGCGGCCAGATCGGTCGCCACGCCCCTGCGGCGTGGATCTCCTGGGAGTCCCTGTGGCCGACCTGGCCTTCGTGGCACTGACCTGCGGGGGCTTCGTCGCCCTCGGTGCGCTGGTGAAGGCGGTGACCCGGCTGTGAGCGCCGAGTCCGCGGTCGCGCTCGCCGTGGCCGTCGCGCTCGCCGGCTACCTGCTGTGGGCGCTGCTGAAGCCGGAGCGCTTCTGATGTCGCCGTCGGTGGTCGTCCTCGCGCAGGTCGGTCTCGTGGTCCTGGTGCTGGCCGCGGTGCACGTGCCGCTCGGGGAGCACATCGCACGCGTGTTCACGGACCCGCGCCACACGCGCGTCGAGCGTGCGCTCTACCGGGCCGGTGGGGTGGACGCGGAGGCGGACCAGACCTGGCCCGTCTACGCGCGCTCGCTGCTCGCCTTCTCCGTCGTGAGCGTGCTCGCCCTGTACGCGCTGCTGCGGTTGCAGGGCTGGCTGCCGCTCTCGCTCGGGCACACCGGCCTCGCACCCGACAGCGCGTGGAACACCGCGGTGTCCTTCGTCACGAACACGAACTGGCAGGGGTACTCGGGCGAGTCCGCGCTGGGGCACCTCGCCCAGGCGGCCGGGCTCGCGGTGCAGAACTTCCTGTCCGCAGCCGTCGGCCTCGCGGTCGCGGTCGCGCTCGTCCGCGGCCTCGCCCGCCGGGGCACGGACCGGATCGGCAGCTTCTGGGTCGACCTCGTCCGCGGCACCCTGCGCGTCCTGCTCCCGCTCGCGTTCGTCGCGGCCGTCGTCCTCCTGCTCGGCGGCGTCGTGCAGAACCTCGCCGGGCCGGTGACCGTGAGCACGCTCGACGGCGGCAGCCAGACGATCGTCGGCGGGCCGGTCGCGTCGCAGGAGGCGATCAAGCTGCTCGGCACCAACGGCGGCGGGTTCTTCAACGCCAACAGCGCCCACCCCTTCGAGAACCCCACCCCGTGGACCAACCTCGTGCAGGTCGTCCTCCTGCTCGTGATCCCGTTCAGCCTGCCGCGCACGTACGGGCGGATGGTCGGCGACGTGCGCCAGGGTCGTGCGGTCGTCGCCGTCATGGCGACGATCTGGACCGCCGCGGTGGCGGTGACGACGTGGGCGGAGACCCGTGCGCTCGGGACCGTCCCGCAGGCCGCGGGGGCCGCCCTCGAGGGCAAGGAGCTGCGGTTCGGGCCGGCGGCGTCCGCGCTGTTCGCGGCCTCGACGACCGGGACGTCGACCGGTGCGGTGAACAGCTTCCACGACTCGTTCACCGCCGTCGGCGGCGGGGTCACGCTGCTCAACATGATGCTGGGCGAGGTCGCGCCCGGCGGCGTGGGGGCGGGGCTGTACGGGATGCTCGTGCTCGCGGTGCTCGCGGTCTTCCTCGCCGGGCTCATGGTCGGGCGCACCCCGGAGCTGCTCGGCAAGAAGATCGGCCGGGCGCAGGTCACGCTCGTCGCGCTGTACGTCCTGACCGTGCCGACGCTGCTGCTCGTCGGCGCCGCGACCACCGCGGCCACCCCGGCGCTGGTCGAGGCCTCGGTCCAGGACCCGGGGGCGCACGGGCTGTCCGAGATCCTCTACGCCTACGCGTCCGCGACGAACAACAACGGCTCCGCGTTCGCCGGGTTCGGCGCCGCGACGGTCTACCAGAACACCGCGCTCGGTGTCGGGATGCTGCTCGGCCGGTTCGTCCCCCTCGTCCTGGTGCTCGCCCTCGCGGGCAGCTTCGCCCGCGAGCACCCCGCCGCGGCCACGACCGGGACGCTGCCCACGCACGGCCCCGTGTTCGTCGGTCTGCTCACGTTCGTCGTCGTGGTCGTCGCCGGCCTGACCTTCTTCCCCGCTCTCGCTCTCGCTCCTGTCGCGGAGGCCCTGCTGTGACCGTCCAGTCCCCACCCCGCCCGTCCGCCCCGGCGTCCGCCTCCCGCTCGCGCGTCGCGGCCGGAGCCTTCTCCCCCCGGCTCCTCCGGAGCTCCCTGCCCGACGCGCTGCGCAAGCTCGACCCGCGTCACCAGGTCCGCTACCCCGTCATGTTCGTCGTCTGGGTCGGCTCGGTCGCCGCGACGGCGCTCGCCGCGCTGCACCCGAGCGTGTTCGCCTGGTCGATCGCGGCCTGGCTGTGGGCGACCGTCGTGTTCGCGAACCTCGCCGAGTCGGTGGCCGAGGGGCGCGGCAAGGCGCAGGCCGACTCGCTCCGCCGGACCCGCACCGACACCCTCGCCCGGCGCCTGCGCGACGACGGCACCGAGGAGGAGGTGGCGGCGACCGCGCTCGCCGTCGGTGACCGGGTCGTCGTCGAGGCCGGGGCGGTCGTCCCGAGCGACGGTGACGTGGTCGAGGGCATCGCGAGCGTCGACGAGTCCGCCGTGACCGGGGAGTCCGCGCCCGTGATCCGGGAGTCCGGCGGCGACCGCAGCGCCGTCACGGGTGGGACGCGGGTGCTGTCGGACCGGATCGTGGTGCGCATCACCGCGCGGGCCGGGGAGACGTTCCTCGACCGGATGATCGCCCTCGTCGAGGGCTCGGCCCGGCAGAAGACGCCGAACGAGGTCGCCCTGAACCTGCTGCTCGCGGCGCTCACCCTGGTGTTCCTGCTCGCGGTCGTCACGCTCCAGCCGTTCGCGGTGTACTCCGGTGAGGCACAGCCGCTCGTGGTGCTCGTCGCGCTGCTGGTGTGCCTCATCCCGACGACCATCGGGGCGCTGCTGTCCGCGATCGGCATCGCCGGGATGGACCGGCTGATCCAGCGCAACGTCCTCGCGCTGTCCGGGCGAGCGGTCGAGGCCGCCGGGGACGTCGACGTCCTGCTGCTCGACAAGACCGGGACCATCACGCTCGGCAACCGTCAGGCCGCGGAGATCGTGCCGGCCCACGGGGTCACGGAGGACCAGGTCGCCGAGGCGGCGCAGCTCTCGAGCCTCGCCGACGAGACGCCCGAGGGACGCTCGATCGTCGTCCTCGCCAAGGAGCGCCACGACGCCCGCGCCCGGTTCCGCACCCAGCTGCCGAACGCGACGTTCGTGCCGTTCACCGCCCAGACGCGGATGAGCGGCGTCGACCTCACCGAGCGCACCGGCACCTGGCAGATCCGCAAGGGCGCCGCCGGTGCCGTGAGCGCCTGGGTCCGCGAGAACGGCGGTGCCCCCTCGACGCACGTCGACTCCCTCGTGGACGCCATCAGCGCCGCGGGCGGGACCCCGCTCGTCGTCGCCGAACGTCAGGGCCACGCTCCTGCGCGGGCGCTCGGGGTCGTGCACCTCAAGGACGTCGTGAAGCCGGGCCTGCGCGAGCGCTTCGACGAGCTGCGCCGCATGGGCATCCGCACCGTCATGATCACGGGCGACAACGCCCTGACCGCCCGCGCCATCGCCGCGGAGGCCGGCGTCGACGACGTCCTGGCCGAGGCCACGCCCGAGGACAAGATGGCGCTCATCAAGCGGGAGCAGTCCCACGGCCGCCTCGTCGCGATGACCGGCGACGGCACCAACGACGCGCCCGCCCTCGCGCAGGCCGACGTGGGGGTCGCGATGAGCACCGGGACCTCCGCGGCCAAGGAGGCCGGGAACATGGTCGACCTCGACTCCGACCCCACGAAGCTCATCGAGATCGTGGCCATCGGCAAGCAGCTGCTGATCACCCGGGGGGCGCTCACGACGTTCTCGATCTCGAACGACGTCGCCAAGTACTTCGCGATCATCCCGGCGATGTTCGCGGGGCTGTACCCGCAGCTCGGCACGCTCGACGTGATGCGCCTGTCCTCCCCGCAGTCCGCGGTGCTGTCCGCGGTGGTCTTCAACGCCCTGGTCATCGTCGCCCTCGTGCCGGTCGCGCTGCGCGGCGTCCGGTACCGGCCGGCCGGCGCCGCAGCGATGCTGCGCCGCAACCTCCTGGTCTACGGGGTGGGCGGGCTCGTGACCCCGTTCCTCGGGATCAAGGCCGTCGACCTCGTCGTGTCCCTGCTGCCCGGCCTCTGAACCCCCTGGAGCTGATCCCCCGTGCTGTCCTTCCTCCGCCAGTCCGTCGCCGGGCTGCGCCTCCTGCTCGTGCTCACCGTCGTGCTCGGCCTCGCCTACCCGCTCGCCGTGCACGCCGTCGGCCGGCTCGTCCCGGACCGCGCCGACGGGTCCCTCGTGCGGGTCGACGGGGTCGTCGTCGGGTCCCGCCTCCTCGGCCAGTCCTTCGCGGGCGACCGGTGGTTCCTGCCCCGCCCGTCGGCGGCCGGGGACGGGTACGACCCGCTCGCGTCCGGCGCGTCGAACCTGGGCCCGGAGAACCCGGACCTGCTGGCGACGGTGCAGGAGCGGCGCCGCGAGGTCGCCGCACGCGAGGGCGTCCCGCCGGCCGCCGTGCCCGCCGACGCGGTGACCGCCTCGGGATCGGGCCTCGACCCGCACGTGTCCCCCGCGTACGCCGAGCTCCAGGTGGCCCGGGTCGCCGGCGCCCGGGACCTCGACCCCGCCGACGTCCGCGCGCTCGTCGAGGACGCGACGGAGGGCCGCACGCTCGGGGTGCTCGGCGAGGTGCGGGTCAACGTCGTCGAGGTCAACGCCGCGCTGGCGATGCTTGACTGAGGCCACCATGACCACGACCCGCACGTCCGCGCGGCAGGCGGACGCCGAACCCCGACCCCGCGGGCGGCTGCGCGTGTACCTCGGGGCGGCGCCCGGGGTCGGCAAGACGTACGCGATGCTCGACGAGGGGCGCCGGCGCCGCGACCGAGGCGTCGACGTCGTGGTCGCGCTGGTCGAGACGCACGGGCGCGCGCACACCGCGGCCCTGCTCGACGGGCTCGAGACCGTGCCGCGGCGCACCGCCCAGCACCGGGGCGCGACGTTCACCGAGCTGGATGTCGACGCCGTCCTCGCCCGGCGGCCGGGGCTCGCGCTCGTCGACGAGCTCGCGCACACCAACGTCCCGGGGTCGCGCAACGCCGCCCGCTGGCAGGACGTCGAGGAGCTGCTCGCGGCGGGCATCGACGTCGTCACCACGGTCAACGTCCAGCACCTCGAGAGCCTCAACGACGTCGTCCGCACCATCACCGGCGTCCGGCAGCTCGAGACGGTGCCGGACGAGGTGGTGCGGCGCGCGGACCAGATCGAGCTCGTCGACATGAGCCCCGAGGCGCTGCGCCGCCGGCTCGCGCACGGCAACGTGTACCCGGCCGAGAAGGTGGATGCGTCCCTCGCCCACTACTTCCGCCTGGGCAACCTCACCGCGCTGCGCGAGCTCGCGCTGCTGTGGACCGCCGACCGGGTCGAGGACGCGCTCACCGCCTACCGCCGCGAGCACGGCATCGACCGCACGTGGCCGACCCGGGAGCGCATCGTCGTGCCGGTGACCGGCGGGCCCGAGAGCGAGACCCTGATCCGGCGCGCCGCGCGCCTCGCCCAGCGGCCCAGCGGAGGCGAGCTCGTCGCCCTGCACGTGCTGCGCGGCGACGGCCTGACCGGGGTGCCCCCGGACTCCCTGGACCGGTACCGCGCGCTCGTCGAGAACCTCGGCGGGACGTGGCACGCCGTCCTCGCCGACGACGTCGCCGAGGCGGTCCTCGACTTCGCGCGCGGCGTCAACGCCAACCAGATCCTGCTCGGGGCGACCCGCAGGTCCCGGCTCGCCGCCGCGGTCGCGCCCGGGATCGCCGCCGAGGTGATCCGCGGGTCCGGCGACATCGACGTCCTCGTCGTCACGCACGAGCACGCGGGGCGCGGTCGGCGCACACCTCCGCGGCGGGGGGCGATCACGCGGCGACGGGTCGCCGCCGGCTGGGTGCTCGCGCTGGTCGGACCGGCGCTCCTCTCGCTCGCGCTGCTCACCGGCACCGGCCTCGACTCGCTGCCGACCACGCTCATGCTCTTCCTGGCCGTCACGGTCGGCGTCGCGCTGGTCGGCGGGCTGCGCCCCGCCCTCGTCGCGGCCGTGCTGAGCGGGCTGCTGGGGAACTTCCTGTTCACCCCGCCCGTGCGGACCTGGACGATCGCGGAGCCGGGGAACGTCCTCGCGATCGCGGTGCTCGTGACCGTCGCCGTCGCGGTGTCGGCCGCCGTCGACCTCGCCGCACGCCGGACCACCGAGGCGGCCCGCAGCCGCGCCGAGGCCGACGCCCTCATGACCGTGGCCGGGACGGTGCTGCGGGGCGACGACGTGGTGCCCGCGATGCTCGACCAGCTCCGCGAGACGCTCCAGGTGCGCGCCGTCGTGCTCGACCGGACCGGGGCCGAGGACCCGCACGGCGCACGGGCGCGCAGCGCCGACGGCGGGTCCGGGTCGCCTGACGCCACCGGCGAGCCGGACCGCTCCCCCGGGCACGACCCGGACGAGCCGGTGCACACCGTGCGGGTCGCCGACGACGTCGCGCTGCACCTGTACGGGCGCACGCTCGCCGGCCCCGAGCTCCGCCTCGCGAGCGCCGTCGGCCAGCACGTCCAGGCCGCCCTCGAGCGCGAGCGCCTGCGGTCCGAGGCCCGGGCGACCCGCGACGAGCGCGAGCGTGGCGTGCTGCGCACCGCGCTGCTGGCCGCGGTCTCGCACGACCTGCGGACCCCGCTCTCGGTCATCAAGGCCGGCGCGAGCGGTCTGCGGTCGAGCGCCGTCGACATCGCGGCGGCCGACCAGGCCGCGATCCTCGCCGACATCGACACGCACGCCGACCGGCTCCAGCTCCTCATCGACAACCTCCTCGACATGAGCCGCCTGGACGCCGGCGCCGTCGACGCGCGGCTCTCGCCCGTCGCGCTCGACGAGGTGGTGCCGCGGGCCGTGGACTCCGTCCCCGCCGGCTCCGTGGTCATCGACGTGCCCGAGAGCCTCCCGCTCGTCCGGGCCGACGCCGGGCTGCTCGAGCGCGCGCTCGCGAACGTCGTCGAGAACGCGGTCCGGTACGCGCCCGACGGGGTCCCGGTGCGCGTCAGCGCCCAGCAGGTCGGCGACCGGCTCGTGGTCCGCGTCGTCGACCACGGCCCCGGCGTCCCCGACGACCGCAAGGCGCAGATGTTCGCCGCGTTCCAGCGCCTCGGCGACGCGCCGCGCGGCGAGGGCGTCGGGCTCGGGCTCGCCGTCGCGCGCGGCTTCGTCGAGGTCAACGGCGGGACGCTCGAACCCGAGGACACCCCGGGCGGCGGGCTCACGCTGGTGCTGACCCTGCCGGTCCCCCCGGGTGCCGCGTGACGCGCGTCCTGGTCGTCGAGGACGAGCCGGCGCTCGCGCGCGCGCTGGCGGTCACGCTGCGCGCCCACCACTACGACGCGCTCGTGGCGCACACCGGTGCCGCGGGGCTCGAGGCGGTGGCGAGCAAGCACCCGGACCTCGTGGTGCTCGACCTCGGGCTGCCCGACCTCGACGGCCTCGACGTGCTCCGGGCGCTGCGGGCCTGGTCGGGCGTGCCCGTCGTGGTGCTCTCGGCCCGCCGGACGAGCGACGACAAGGTCGAGGCGCTCGACGCCGGTGCCGACGACTACGTCACCAAGCCGTTCGGCATGGACGAGCTGCTGGCGCGGCTGCGCGCGGCCGTGCGCCGGCGCCCCCAGGAGGACCAGCCGCCCGTCGTGACCACGGCGGCGTTCACCGTCGACCTCGCCGCGCGGCGGGTGCGCCGGGCCGACGGCGAGCCCGTCCGGCTCACGCCCACCGAGTGGCACATGCTCGAGGTGCTCGCGCGCAACGTCGGCAAGGTCGTCGGGCGGCGCGAGCTGCTGCACGAGCTCCGCGGGCCGCAGCTCGACCGGGAGACCCACTACCTGCGCGTCTACGTCGCCCAGCTGCGGCGCAAGCTCGAGCCCGAGCCGGCGCACCCGCGCCACCTGCTCACCGAGCCCGGGATGGGGTACCGGCTGGAGCCCTGAGGGCGTGCGGCCCGCCGCAGCCGGGGCCCGGCGTCACGCCGGAGGCCGGCTCGGCGGCACGCCGCAACGCCCGCGGTCGGCGGGCACGACCCGGCCGCTCACCAGCCGCGCAGCGCGGGCCCGTCCTCGCGGTACGTCTCGAACAGCGCGCGCTCCTCGGCGGTGAACGCGCGCGCCGTGTGGGTCGCGTGGTCGAGCTGCACCATGCGCGAGCGCGCCCGCAGGTAGACCGTCCCGGGGTCGGCGACGTCGACGATCTCGTACGCGAAGTCGACGGACGAGGTGCCGATCCGCGGGACCCAGACCTCGACCGCGAACGGCGCGGGGCGGAACGTCAGCGGGGCGAGGTAGTCGATCTCGTGCTTGACGACCACGAGGAGCGACGCGGTGAGTGCGCCGTGCTCGTCGACGCCCATGACGGGGAACAGCGTGAAGCGCGCGTCGTCGAGGTAGCGCAGGTAGGCGGCGTTGTTGACGTGGCCGAAGAGGTCGACGTCGGACCAGCGGACCTGCATGACGACCCGGCCGCGGTGGGGGCGCCCGGTCGGCCCGGGCGAGGGCTCCGGAGCGAGCTCGTGGGGTGGCACGTGGGGCGGTTCGTGGGACACCGCGTCACCCTAGTCGCGGGCGCGCAGGGCGATGAGCGCGACGTCGTCCTCGTGCCCGTGCGACTGGCGCGCGAGCAGCGTGCTGCACAGCTCCTCGAGCGAGAGCGCCCCGAGCGCGGTCGCGTTGCGCCGGAGCCGCGCGAGACCGGCGCCGAGGTGCTCGTCCCGGCGCTCGACGAGCCCATCGGTGTAGAGCACGAGCGTCGAGCCGGGCGGCAGCACGTGCTCGTGGTCGTGCCGGCTGGTCCCGGCCCGGACCCCCAGCAGCAGGTCGGGCGTGCTGTCCAGGTGCTCGACGTGCCCGTCGGCGTGCAGCAGGAGCGGCGGCGGGTGGCCCGCGCTCGACCAGCGCAGGGTGCGGGGACCGCCACCCGTCCCCTCGGTCACGGTCGCGAGGACCGCCGTGGCGACGGCGTCGACGACGAGGTCACGCAGCGCGCGGTCGAGCGCCTCGAGGACCGCGGCGGGCGGGCCCACCACGGCGTGCGCGACACCGCGCAGGACGTTGCGCACCTGCGCCATGTGGACCGCCGCCTGGTGGTCGTGCCCGGCGACGTCCCCGATGACGAGGCACAGGGTGTCGTCGCCGACCCGGAACGCGTCGTACCAGTCGCCGCCGACCTGGGCCTCGTCGGCGGCCGGGACGTAGCGGGCGGCGAGCTCGAGGTCCGCCGACGTCGGGAGATCCGCGAGCAGCGAGCGCTGCAGGCCCTCGGCGATGCGGGCGACCCGGCGGGCCGCCGCGCGCTCGGCCTCGAGGGCCTGGAGCCGGTGCAGCGCCTGCGCGCACTGCGACGCGAAGGTCTCGAGGAGCGCGAGCCGCCCCTCGCCGAACTCCTGCGGGGCGTCCCACCCGGCCGTGAGGACGCCGACGACCCGGCCGCCGATGCGCAGCGGGACGCTGACGAACGCCTGCGAGCCGGTGACCTCGACGACCTCGGCCATCTCCGGGGAGAAGGCGACGGCCTCCTCGCGGTTGCGCACGAGCACGCGCTGACCCGTGGTCGCGGCGACGGCCACGGGCAGCCGCGCGGTCACCGGGAGCCGGCCGTACCCCGCCTGCGCGTCCGGCCCGTAGCTCGAGGTGACGTAGGACAGCAGCGTCGTGTCGTCGTCGGGGTCGAGCACCGCGACCGCGCCGCCGTCGCAGCCGAGCACCGGCAGCCCCTGCTCGGCGACGGCGGTCAGGAGCTCGGTCAGGGTGTCGGCCTCGGCGAGGCCGAGCGCGACCTCCGCGACCCCGGCGAGCCGCCGGGCGGCGAGGTCGCGGGCCTCCTCCGCCTCGCGGCGCGCGGTGATGTCGAGGAAGTAGAGCGCGAGCCCCTCGCCGTCGGGGCTCACCCGCACCTCGTACCAGGCGTCGAGCGGCGCCGGGTAGTAGCCGACGACGGTCGCGCGCCGGCCGGTGCGCCGCACGTCGCGGTACGTCGTCTCGAGCTCGGAGCCGGCGAGGAGGGGGAACCGCTGCCAGAGGTCGGCCCCGACGAGGTCGTCCCGGTGGACCGCCAGCAGCTGCTCGGCCTGCGCGTTCGCGTAGGCGATGCGCCACCCGGCGTCGATCGCCAGGTAGCCGACCGACATCTGCTCGAGCAGGTGCGACGCCCGGTCCTCGCTGCGGCGCCCGACCGGCGGGCCGGGCTCGTGGGCGGCCGAGGCGTGCGGGTGGTCCAGGCCGCGCTCGGTCATCGTCCCCGCCCTCGCTGCCGGGAGCGGGACGGCGATGCACCGACGACGCGTCTTCCCGGACCTGGCGAGCGTACCCGTGGCCACCCACGCCGCCCGCCCGCTGCCGCACCGCGCGCACGCGTCCCGCCCGGGATCTTGTCACGCAAGTCTGCACTTGCCTATGGTGAGGACATGGCCGACGAGGTGTACCGGGCGATCGCGGACCCGACGCGGCGCGCGATCCTCGACGAGCTCGTCGACCGTGACGGGCAGTCGCTGTTCGAGATCTGCACCCGGCTCACCATGAAGCACGGCCTCGGCTCGACGCGGCAGGCCGTCTCGCAGCACCTCGACGTGCTCGAGCAGGCCGGCCTCGTCACCGCGCGTCGCGACGGCCGGTACAAGTTCCACCACCTCGACACCCGCCCGCTAGCGCAGATCGGCGAGCGGTGGCCGCAACCGTCACCCGAGGTCACGCCCGACCCCTGACCCCGCACCCACCCGGCGCCGCCGACGTCCCGCACCACCACGCCCGCACGACCCGAGCACCGCCACCCGAGAGGACCCACCATGCCCCGGATCCAGTTCAGCAGCATCTACGTCGACGACCAGCAGAAGGGCCTCGACTTCTACACCGACGTGCTCGGCTTCATCGTCAAGAACGACATCCCGATGGGCCAGTACCGCTGGATCACGCTCGTGTCCGCGGACGACCCGAACGGCCCCGAGCTCGTGCTCGAGCCGGCCGCGCACCCCGCGGTGGCGCCGTACCGGTCGGCGCTCGTCGGCGACGGCATCCCCATGACGGCGTTCGCGGTCGAGGACGTCCAGGCGACGTACGAGCGGCTCGTCGCCGCGGGCGTGCGGTTCGTCCAGGAGCCCGTGCAGATGGGTCCGGTCACGACCACGGTGCTCGACGACACGTGCGGGAACCTCATCCAGCTCGCGGGCTGACGCCGTGCGCGGGTGGCGCCCGGCAGGGACCGGGCGCCACCCGATCGGCGGTCCTCCGTGCGGGGGACCGGCCCTGCGGACCCTTGTCCGCTTTGTCCGGGCTCTCCTACGGTCCCCGTGGCCGGGTGGTGCCGGTCACACCTCGTGGGCACCGTCCGGGACGTGTGAGCGATCACCCGGTCGGACCTGTCCCCCGACGAGGAGAACTCGTGCACCAGCTCACGCCGCCCGCAGCACCGTCCCGACCTCGCGCCGCCCGCCGTCTCCGACGGACCCTCGCCGCCGCCCTCGCCCTCGTGGCGATGTCCGGCGCCCTCTCCACGCTCGCCGCCCCCGGCGCGGCCGCGGCGCCGGCCTGCTCGGACGTCGAGGTGCTGTTCGCGCGCGGCACGGGCGAGGCGCCCGGCCTGGGCGTCCTCGGCACCCCGTTCGTGCGGTCCCTCACGACCGCCCTGAGCGACCGCACCGTCACCTCCTGGGCGGTCGACTACGCCGCGGAGTCGTCCCAGAGGAGCGCGGGCCCCGGCGCCACGGCGCTCACCAACCACCTCACCGCGACGGCGGCCGCGTGCCCCGGGACGCGGTTCGTGCTCGGCGGCTACTCGCAGGGCGCCACGGTCGTCGACATCGCGCTCGGGATCCGCACCGGCACGACGACGGGCACCGCGATCCCCGCGGCGGTCGAGCCCCGCGTCGCCGCGGTCGTCGTCTTCGGCAACCCCCTCGGGATCAGCGGCCGCACGATCGCCACGGCGAGCCCGACGTACGCGGCCCGTGCGCGCGACTTCTGCGCGACCGGCGACCCGGTGTGCGGCGGCGGCTCGTCGTTCGCCGCCCACCTCGCGTACCGCACGAACGGCGACGTGACCAAGGGCGTCGACTTCGCGGCCGCACTCGTGCGCGCGACGGCTGTCCCGACGGTCCCGGGCACGCCCACGCCCTCCCCGACGGCGCCCGGCACCCCGACCCCGGTCCCGACGACGAACCCCACGCCCGCGCCGTCCCCCACGGCTCCGGCCGCGGCGTGCGTGCGGACCAGCACGCGCGCGCACGTCGACGCCGGGCGTGCCGAGCGGCGCCTCGGCGTCGCGTACGCGATCGGCAGCGGCGACCGGCTCGGCCGGGTCAGCAGCTTCGTGCGCGCGTCGGTGCAGCAGACCGGTGACGGCTGGGAGCGCGTGCTGTCCTGCTGACCGGCGGGAGCACCGCGGGCGTCTCCCCGGCGCACCGCTGAGGGACCACGAGGGCTGCGGCGCGGGTGCGCCGCAGCCCTCGTCGCTCGTCCGGGCACCGTCGCCGCGTGCCACCGTCGTCCGCGGAGCACCTCGACGTGGCCCGGGTCGCGCGGGCCCGGGTCGCACCTCCCCAGGCACCGGCGTGGGCGCGTGGCCGCCCGTCTCACGCGCGTCCATGATCCGGACACCTCTGGCGCACGGTCGGAGGCGGGAGCACGATCCCTCGCGTGACCTCCTGGCCGACCGCACCGCGCAGCGCCTCCCGCGCTGCCGCGTGCGCGCGGGCCTGTACCTGTCGCTAGCCGGGAGGCTCCGCGGTCCCGCCGGACCGGCCCGCCCACGCTGGGCCCGCTCGACTCCGGACCGACCCTGCCGTCGCACGGCACGGCACCCCTGACCGCCCCTCCCGGCGCCCGTCCACCCTCGCGAGCCACCGCTCGCCCGCGCACCTGCGCACCGGACACCCGCCCCAGGTCAGGAGAGCTCCCGCATGGCCACCCCGCACACCCCCAGCCCTGCCGATCCCACCGGCACCGCGTCCCCCGACGAGACGCGCCGCTTCCACCTCAACGAGGACTGGGCGGCCACCGTCGTCGGCCTCGTGCTGCTCGGCCTCGTCCTCACCGGCGTCCTCGGCGCCGACGTGGTGCCGTGATGAGCGCGACGACCCGCCCCGGCACCGGCCCCGAGCAGCCCCGCACCCCGGCGGACGACCGGTCCACGGACTCGACGGCCGTCACCACCACCGACGCTCACGCCGCCGCGCCCGACGGCACCGGCAGCACCGCGGACACCGACGCGGAGCGCCGACCGACGCCCGCGGCCGTCGTCGGCGGGCTCGTGCTCGTCGTCGCGCTCGCGGCGCTCACGCGCTACCTCGAGCAGAACGTGCCCGTGTGGACCGAGGGGACGCCGCTCGGCGGCGTCGCGAAGTCCGTCGAGTTCCCGGTCTACGCGATCGCCCTCGGGCTGCTCGGCAACGCCGCGCTGCTCGCGCTCAACCAGCGCGACCGGCTCGCTGCGGCGTTCCGCACCGAGTTCTTCATCAAGACCGGCGTCGTGCTGCTCGGCGCGTCGGTCAACCTCAGCCTCATCGTCTCGGCCGCGCTGCCGGCGATCGCGCAGGCACTGCTGCTCATCGCCTCGGTCTTCCTGTTCACGTGGTGGATCGGCGGCCGCGCCGGGCTCGACGACAAGCTGCGCGCCCTGCTCGCGTCCGCGGTGTCGATCTGCGGCGTGAGCGCGGCGATCTCGGCGGCCGGCGCGGTGCAGGCGAAGCGCGAGCAGCTCGCGTACGCGGCGAGCCTCGTGATCGTCTTCGCGCTGCCGTCGATCTTCCTGCTGCCGTGGCTCGCGGGGCTGCTCGACCTGTCCCCCGCGGTGACCGGCGCCTGGATCGGCGGCAACATCGACACCACGGCAGCCGTCGCCGCGGCCGGGTCGATCGCGGGCGAGGACGTCCTCGCGCTCGCGACCATCGTGAAGTCGACGCAGAACGCGCTGATCGGCGTCGTCGCGATCGCCCTCACCGCGTACTTCGCGTTCCGGGTCGAGCGTCGGCCCGACGCGCAAGCCCCCGGCGTCGGCGAGATCTGGCGACGCTTCCCGAAGTTCGTGCTCGGCTTCCTCGCGGCGTCGGTGATCGCGACCGTGTACCTCGCGCAGGTCGGCGCCGACGCGGGCAAGCCGGTCATCGCCGTCGTGAACGACCTGCGGACGCTCTTCTTCATCCTCGCGTTCGTCAGCATCGGCCTGGAGTTCCGGGCGAAGGCCCTCAAGGACGCCGGGTGGCGACCCGTGGGTGTCTTCGCCGCCGCGACGGCGTTCAACCTCGTCGCCGGGCTCGCGTTCGCGAGCGTGCTGTTCCGGGGCTTCGAGCTGGGCTGACCCCGGTCCTGTCGCGGCCCGCTGCGCGCGGCCGGCCCGCCACCACCACGCACGACGAGGGCCACCGGCCGGGGAGTCCCCCGGCCGGTGGCCCTCGGGTCGTGTCGCCGGCGGTCACGGCCGGAGCCGAGACGGCGGTGCCGGCCGTCGCCGGGCGCCGCAGCCATGAGGACTCCGGCTCCGCGTGGCCGCCACGCGGCGGTGCCGGACTGCCGCCCGGGACGCGGAGTGCCCCCTCAGACGTCGGTGCCCGTCACGCCGGTCGTGGTCGCGTCGCCGGCCGGCGGGGCCGCGGGCGGCGTGCTGCCAGGTGCGCGACCGCCACCCCGCGCGCCGCCGCCGCTGCCGCTGCCCATCCCGCCGCCCGTGCCGCCGGTGTGCTCGCCCGCGGTCACGGTGGCGATCACGCCGGCGCCGGTGAGGTCGCCGCCCTCGGCCAGCCCGCCGACCACGTCGCCGACGAGCGATCCGCCCGCCCAGACCGCGTACGACTCCCCCGCGGTGACTCCGGCGGCCGAGAGCACGATCGACCGGAACGCCTTCGCCGACTCGTACGCGGCGACGACCGTCCCGTCCGGTGCGACGACCTGGACGACGGTGCCCGCGGGCTGGGCCGCGCCGAGCGACGCCGAGACCCAGCCCTGCCCACCCGTGCCGGGCACGACGACCATCCCGGCGCTGCCCGCGGCGAGCACCGTCCCGCCCGTCACCTCGAAGGTGCCGTCGACGTCGAGCGCACCGTTGCCGTCGTTCGTCGGGCCGGCGATGACCACCGTGCCGCCGCTGACCGACGCGGAGCCGTTGGAGTCGAGCCCGTCGCCGCCCGAGTCGAGCAGGACCGTGCCGCCGGTGATCGTCACCGCGACACCCTCGGTCGCGGCGAACGCTCCACCGCCCCCACCGCCGGGACCGGCGGGCGCACCGGCGGCGGCCGCGTCGTCCGCCGCCGCGTCGTCGGTCGTCGCGACCTCGCCGGCCGAGCCGTTGATCGCGTCGTCGCTCGACGTGACGTCGACCGTCCCGTCGCTCACCGTGACGAGCGCGCTCTCGACGCCCTCGACGGACTCCGTGACGGTCAGCGTCCCGCCCGCGACGTCGAGCGCGACCTCGCTGTGCACGCCGTCGTCCCCCGACGCCGCGGTCACGTCGCCGCCCGTCTGGCTGTAGACGCCGTCGGAGTGCACGGCGTCGTCGGCCGCGTCGACACGGACCGTGCCGCCGCCGACCACGACGAGCACGCCGCTCTTGAGGCCCTTCGCCGAGGTGACGGCCGCGAGCGTCGCACCGGCGCCACCACCGGACTCGACGCTCGCGTCGCCTCCGGTCACGACCACGTCGGTCGCCGCGTCGACCCCGTCACCGCCCGCGGTCAGCGCGAGCGTGCCGCCCGTGAGGGCGACGTAGCCCTTGTCGAGGTCCTCGGCGTCGTCGGCCTTGAGGGCGTCGCCGCCCGCGTCGACCGTGACCGCGCCGCCCTCGACGACCAGGTAGTCCTTGCCGCGGATGCCGTCGTCGGCCGCGGTGACCGTGACAGTGCCCGACTGGATCACGAGGCCGTCCTTGCTCGCGATGCCGTCGTTCGCGTTGCCCGTGACGTCGAGCGCGCCGGTCCCGGTGATCGTCAGGTCGGCGGCGGAGAACAGCGCGGCGTTCGGCTCGTCGGTCGTCGCGTCGGGGTAGATGTACTGCGCGGCGTCGGTCAGCGTGCTCTGCGACCCGTCGGCGAGCACCACGACGACCTCCTCGGCGCTCGTCACGACGAGGGGCGCCGAGGTCGAGCTCGTCAGGTCGACCCCGTCGAGCACGAGCTGCACCGTCCCGGTGTCCGCGGTGTCGACGACGACCTGGCCGTCGTCGAGCGTCCCACTCAGCACGTAGGTGCCGGCCGCGGTGACGGTCACGGTCGAGCCGTCGACGCTCACGCCGTCGCCCGACGCGCTCGCGCTCGCGCCGTCGAGCGTCACGGTCGTCGCGGACGCGGCGTCGTACGCACCGTCGCCGTCCTCCGCGTGGTCCTGCGCGTTCGCGGCCATCGCCTCCTCGGCGGTGGTCCCCGCCTGGGCGTCGGCTGCAGCCTGCACGACGGCGGCGTCCGCCCCGGTCGTCGCGGTGGTCGGGGCGTCGTCGGTCGCGGTGCAGCCCGCGAGGACCGCGGCGACGAGCACCGCGGGGACGAGGGTCTTCAGGGTCGGGCGTCGCATGTCAGGTCCTGTCGTGAGGGGTCGTGCCGCGGAGGGCGGCATCGCTGGTCGTGGGGCTGCCGGGGACGGAGCAGGCGAGGGGCGTCGCGACGAAGTGGCGTCGCAGCGTGCGGTTCCAGGGGGTCGCGGGCAGCGAGGGGTCGAGCGCGGCGAGCCCCGTCGCGTACTTCGAGATGCGTGCCGGGCGGTGTCCGTGCGCCCACAGCAGGCGGTCGACGGCCGACGCGGTCGAGCCGGTCTTGGTCTCGACGATCACCGTGCGGGGCAGCGCGAGCCGCCGTCCCGGGACCTCCCACGTGAGGTCGGTGTCGATCGTCACACGGCTCCCGGCACGGCCGTGCTCCCCCGGCAGGTGGAGCGTCGTGCGCCGGTAGCGCGTGGTCAGCACGGGGGCGAGCGCCAGGGCAGCGGCGCCCGCCGCCACGGGCCCGGCGCACTCCCCGCCGAGCACCTCGTCGACGAACCACCGGCCGCGGTCCAGCCGGTCGCGCGCGTCGAGGCCGTGCGGCACCCGGTTCTTGACCGTGCTCCCGCGGGTCCCGCGCGTCTTGACCTCGAGCCAGCACGAGCGCGTGTCGAGGTAGGTGCGGGTGCGGACCTTGAACCGGCGCCGGCGGCGGTGCGCCGCGAGGTGGTAGCTCGCGAGGTCGGGGGTGTCGAAGTACACCGACTCGTACCCGAACGTGCGCAGCCCGTCGATCTCGAGCACCTGCGTACGGCCGTCGAGCGCGGCCAGCGGTCCGCGCAGCGCGTCCGCGGTCAGCACGTACTTGCGGTCCACCCGGGTCTGCAGCGAGGCCGTCGCAGTCAGGTCGTCGAGCGTGATCCCCGCGAGCGCGTCGAGCGGTGCGACGGTCCCCGTGACGAGCGCGCTCACCGGGCCGCCTCGGCGAGGACCCCGCGCGCGCCCGGCCGGGTGACCGTCGCGCCGGGGAGCACCTCGTAGCGGACCTCGACCGTCGTCGTGTCGTTCACCAGGTCGAGACGCTGGACGTTCGCACCGTGCACCCGGGCGCCGAGCAGCTGCTCGAGCCGGGCGACGAGCGCGAGCTCGTCGGGCACCGCGGCGTCGAGGACGACGACCCCGTGGCGGTACCGGGCGAGCAGCCGCGGGTGGTCGCCGACGAGCATGACCAGCACCACGAGCGCCATGAGCACCACCGCGGGCCAGCCGATCGACCCCCCGAGGCCGCCGAGCAGGCCGAGCGCGAGCGACGCGAAGTAGTAGGCGACCTCGCGCTGGTCGAGCTCGGTCGAGCGCAGCCGGATGATCGACAGCACGCCGAACAGCCCGAGGCCGAGGCCCGCGCCGACCGTGCTCGTCGCGAGCGCCCCGGCGACGGCGAGCACACCGACGTTGACCCCGAGGAACGCGACGACGAGGTCGCGGCGCCGGTGGCGGGGGAAGTACAGCCCGAAGGCGAGCAGGGAGATGGCGACCAGGTCGGTCGCGAGCATGAGCGGCTGGGGCATGACGTCCTCGGGGTGATCGCCGGGTGACCGGCGGGTGGCCGGTCGGTGACGTCTCCCATGACAGGGCGCGGCGCTATGAGCCTGCTGAGCGGGGCCTCCGAGGCGTGTGTGAGACGCGCGCCGCGCGGGCTGCGCTCAGGCGGCGGGCGGACGGCGGGCACGCCGCACAGGGGCGCGGTGCTCAGGCCGCGACGGAGGGTGGTCGCGCTGCGGCGACCGGGCGCGGGCTGCGGTCGTGCCGC
The DNA here is from genome assembly GCF_047229345.1 of Cellulomonas jepli. NCBI lineage: Bacteria > Bacillati > Actinomycetota > Actinomycetes > Micrococcales > Cellulomonadaceae > Cellulomonas > Cellulomonas jepli. The sequence goes on from NZ_JBFTER010000032.1 coordinate 27,867, forward strand.
GGCAGGTCGCGCTCAGTCCTCGTCGTCGTCGACGGGGCGCGGCAGCGCGAGCCCGAAGATCCGCGTGGGCGGGGCCGCGAGCCGGTCGGAGCCGGGCTCGGGCTCCGGGGCGCCGGCGGGCGGGTGGGCGCCGACCCACACGCGCCACACGTCGCCGTCGCGGTACACCTGCCCGGGGCACACCAGCCGGTCCTTGCCCGCGCGGTGGAGCTGCCCACGCAGGTCCGCCTCGTGCGCGGGCGGGACGAAGCCGACGACGACGTTGCGCCAGATCAGGACGACGCGCCCGCCCTTGCCGCCGTCGAGCTGCAGCTCGGCGGGCACGGGCTCGCGCGCGGACCGCTCACGCCCGGTCAGCGCGGCCTGGAACGACGTCTGCAGCGCGACGGCCTCACCGGCGACGAACCCGTCGCCCACCTCCGCGGGCACCTCGGCGTGCCGACCGAACAACCTCATGGGGCCAGGGTGGCACGGTGCGGTGCAGGCGCGCGCCGAGCGCCGGGCTGCGCTCTCCTCACGACCCCACCGAGCGCAGCGCGCCGGGCTCCCGTCCGGCGAGCCGGTCGAGCCCCACGGCCGTCGCCGCGTCCGCCGGGAGGTGCACCACGAGCCGCTGGTGGTCGGCGTCCGGCAGCGTGAGCGTCTCGAACGCGAGCCGCAGCAGCCCGACCCTCGGGTGCTGCACCGCGCGGACGCCGCTGCGGACGCCCGTGAGCGGCCGCCGCCGCCACCGCGCGGCGAACGGCTCCCCGACCGTCCGGGCGAGGCGTTCGGCGAGCACGTCGGTCGCCGGGTCCCCGCGCCGGTGCTCGTGCAGGTCGGCGACCCCCTGGTCGACGACGTCGTCCCAGTCCGGGTAGACCTCGGGGGCCCGCTCGTCCGCGAGCGCGTACCAGAGCAGGTTCGGCCGTTCGCCGTCGAGCATCCCGAGCGGGCGGGCGAGCCGGTCGAACGCGTCGTTCCACGCCAGGAGGTCGGCGCGGGGGTCGAGCACGTACGCCGGGGTGGCCAGGGTGTCGAGCAGCGCCTGGACGGTCGGGCGCACGGTGCGGGCGGACGGCGGCCGGCCGCCGGGGCACAGCTGCGGCCCGTGGGTCTGGGCCACGAGCTCCTGCAGGTGCGCGCGGTCGGCGGCGGTCAGCCGGAGCGCGTCCGCGAGCGCACCGAGCACCTGCGCCGAGGGGCGGGTGTCGCGGCCCTGCTCGAGCCGGGTCAGGTACTCGACGCTGACCTGGGCGAGCGTCGCGAGCTCGGACCGGCGCAGTCCCGGCGTGCGGCGCCGCGGCCCGTCGGGCAGCCCCGCCTCGACCGGGCCGAGGGCCTCCCGACGGCTGCGCAGGAACGCTCCGAGCTCTCCCTCGATCACCCGTCCAGTGTGCCCCGCGCGCCGCCCGCGAGGGTGTCCCCGCGAGGGCCAGCCTCAGGGCGGCCTCCCCCACGGGCGGCGCGCGCCGGAGGCTCGTGCCATGACGAACCTCTCAGCACGGACCCTGGCGGATCTCTCGGCGGACGGGACGACGACGCGGCTCGCGGTCGTCGTGGGCAGCACCCGGCCGGGCCGGCGCGGGCGGGCGGTCGCGGACTGGGTCGCGGACGTCGCGGCCGGGCACGACGCGGTGGTCACGGGACGCGCGGTCGTCGAGGTGCTCGACCTCGCCGACCACCCGCTCCCGCTCCTCGACGAGCCGGTCCCGGCCATGTTCGGGTCCTACGCGCACGAGCACACCCGGCGCTGGTCCGCCGCGGTCGACCGCTTCGACGCCTACGTCTTCGTCACGCCCGAGTACAACCACTCGATCCCGGCGGCGCTGAAGAACGCGGTCGACCACCTGTACGCCGAGTGGGACGGCAAGGTCGCCGGCGTCGTCGGCTACGGGGTGCAGGGCGGGACGCGCGCCGCCGACCACCTGCGAGCGGTCCTGACCGAGGTCCGGACGGCCGTCGTGCCCACGCAGGTGGGCCTGTCGTTGTTCGCCGACGTGGACGACGCCGGGACCGACCCGGCCGACCTCACCGCGACCGGGCGGCTGGCACCCCGCGAGCACCAGGCGGAGGCGCTCGGCGCGCTGCTCGACGAGGTCGTCCTGTGGGCGGCGGCGCTGCGTCCGTCGACGGCGGGGAGCCGTCCCGCGTGACCGGGTCGCCCCCCGGGCCCGGCGCCGGTCAGCCGCCGTTCCGGGCGACGAGCTGCGCCCCGATCCGCGCGAGCTCGACGCGGACCGACTCCGGCTCGACGACCTCGACGTCGCCGCCCCAGCCCGCGAGGTGCCGGGCGACGTCGAGCGCACGCGGTGCGGTCACGTGCGCCCGCGCGCGCCCGTCGTCGTGCGTCCCCGCAGGTTCGCAGTGCCGGCCCATCCGTTCCTGGAGGATCGGCAGCAGGTGCGCGTCGATGAGGACCGTCGCGCGCAGGGTCGAGCGGCGGCGCTCGACCTCCTCGACCGTGCGGTCCCAGAGCCGCTCGACGTCGAGGTCGTCGGGGCGCTGCGCCGGCAGGTCGGTGACCTCGGCGCGCTCGACGCGGTCGAGCCGGAACGTGCGCGGCCCACGGTCCGTCCCGGCGAGCAGGTACCAGGTGCCGTCCTTGTCGGCGAGGCCCCAGGGGTCGACGAGGCGCTCGGACGGTTCGCGCGTGCGGCCCGCGTACCGCAGGAGGACGCGACGGCGCTGCACGACGGCGGACTCGAGCTCGTCGGCCAGCGCCGGGCGGCGCACCCGGCCCTGCTCGCCCCAGCCCACGGGGTCGACGACGACGGCGTCCGCCGCGGCCGCCGCCTCGGCGCGGAACGTCTGGGGCAGCGCGCGCAGCACCTTGCGCAGCGCCGAGCGGGCCTCGGGGCGGGCCCGGCCCGAGGACGCGGGGCCGAGGAGCGCGAACAGGGTGCGCGCCTCGGGCGCTGTGAGCCCGGTGAGGTCGGTCCGGGCGCCGCCGACGAGCTGCCACCCGCCGCCGCGCCCGGCCTGCGGGTACACCGGGACACCGGCCGCCGCGAGCGCCTCGAGGTCGCGCCGGGCGGTCGCGAGCGACACCTCGAGCTCGCTCGCGACCTCCGCGGCGGTCGCCCGGCCGCGGGTCTGGAGCAGCAGGAGGGTGGCGACGAGCCGGTCCGCGCGCATGTCGCCAGTGTGCGCCGAAAAGTGCTCACCCGGTGAGCACTTCACCACTCAGTCTGGAGATGTGGACGGGACGGACCCGCCCCCGACGGAAGGAACCGACATGCTTCGTGGAGTCGCCACCGTGAACATCTACGCCGCCGACCACGCCGCCGGGTCCGCCTGGTACGCCGAGCTGCTGGGCATCGAGCCCTACTTCCAGCGCCCCGGCTACCACGAGTTCCGCATCGGCGACCACGGGCAGGAGCTCGGCATCATCGACCGGCGCTACGCCCCCGAGGGCGAGCCCGACGCCCCGGGCGGCGCGGTCGTGCACTGGCACGTCGACGACCTGACCGCGGCGGTCGACCGGCTGCTCGCGCTCGGCGCGACGCTGCGCGAGCCGATCACCGAGCGCGGCGAGGGGTTCGTCACCGCGTCGGTCGTCGACCCGTTCGGCAACGTGCTCGGCGTGATGACCAACCCGCACTACCTCGAGATGCTCGACCGGGGCCGGGGCCGGGGCTGAGCCGCGAGGGTCCGGCCGGCTCGACACGCGGGACACCGCCCGGCACGTGACCGCGACGGAGGGGTGGCCGAGGGGCCGCCCCTCCGTCGCGATCGCACACGGCAGCGCCCGGGTGCGTCCTGGCCCCAGCAGCACGCTGACGGCATGATCGGGACAGGGAGCGCGCCACGCCGCCCGGCTCGCGGAGGAGGTCACCGCGCATGGACGAGGTCGTCGCCCGCGCCCCGGCCCGGCGCAACGTGTTCGTGGCGCTCCTGGTCGTCAACCTGATGCAGCTCGCACTCTGGGGCCCGCAGCTCGTCCAGGACCCCGACCCGCTGATCGGAGTGCTGGTCGCGTTCCTGCTGGTCAGCGCTCTGTTCGTGGGCGCGGCGCTGCTGGTCGCCCGGTCGGTCGCGCTCGTCCTCGACAACGACACGCTCCGCCTCGTGCGGCGCTGGCGCCCCCTGGTGATCCCCCGCACGAGCGTGCGCGCGGTGCGCGGCAGCGTGCCCGGGCGCCCGTCGTGGTCCGATGCCGTGCTGCTGGACGTGGACGGCCGGACGGTGCGCCTGCCGACGCTCGAGCCGTCGCCCGCGATCCTCGTCCCGCGACTGCAGAGGTGGGCCGGTGTCGGGGAGGCGCCGGTGGACGGGGTGACCTAGCCCTCGGCGGCCCTCGCCCTCAGAACAGGGGCTTGGCCATGAACAGGCACGGGGTCCCGGGCCAGAGGTCGGCGAGCTCCTCGAGGCGGAAGAAGCCCTGCGCCTCGTAGAACAGCCGGGTCCGGCGATACCCCTCGTCGGGGTGCGACTGCCCGAGCGTCTTCACGGTCAGCATCCGGGTACCCCGAGCGAGCAGGTCGCTCTCGACCTGGCCGAGGAGCCCGGCCCCGACTCCGCGGCGGTGCCACGCGACCTTGACCGCCATGAGGTGGATCTCGGCGGTCTCGGGGAAGTGCTGCTCGACGAGGACGACGCCGATCGGCTCACCGTCCGGGGCCACGGCGACGTAGCCCGGGAGCCTGCCGGCGGCGGCGACGTACGCCTCGGTGGCCTCCGGGCGCCCGAACCACGCGGGCAGGTCAGCCAGGATCTCCCGCACCGCACCGAGATCACCCGCGGCGGGACGTTCGATGCGGATCCGCGGCTCCCTCACGTCTGGAGGCTACGGAACGGCGGTCCGCTCTCGGACCGGGCCCGCGTCAGGAGACCAGCCGCTCCCGTGACCCGCTCCCGATGGCGGCGTCCGCCGCCGGGCCGACCTCCGCCCACAGCGCGTCGAGCGAGAGCCCGAGCACCGCAGCGATGGCTGCGATCGTCGGGAAGGCGGGCGTCGCGACGCGGCCCGACTCGATCTTGCGCAGCGTCTCGGGCGAGACCCCGGCGTCGAGCGCGACCGCGAGCATCGACCGCTCGCCGCGGGCCTGGCGCAGGAGGGCGCCGAGACGGCGGCCGCGCTCGACGTCGGCGGGGGTGAGCGGCAGCCTGACCATGACGCCGATAGTAATACCGGGATAGTCTGACCGGGATAGTTATTGGAACACCGGCAGGAGCAGCCCATGATCGAGATCCTGAGCGCAGCCGAGCTCCCCCGCGCCCGGGCCGCCGGCGCGCTCGTCGCGGACATCCTGCAGTCGGTGCGCAGCCGCTGCACCGTCGGCACGAACCTGCTCGACGTCGACCGGTGGGCCCAGGCGATGATCGTCGACGCCGGCGCGCAGTCCTGCTACGTCGACTACGCGCCGTCGTTCGGGCGCGGTCCGTTCGGGCACTACATCTGCACGTCGGTCAACGACGCGGTGCTGCACGGCCTGCCGCACGACTACGCGCTCGCCGACGGCGACCTGCTGACCCTCGACCTCGCGGTCTCGCTGCGCGGCCTCGTCGCGGACTCCGCGGTGAGCTTCGTCGTCGGCGCCTCGGCACCCGCAGGAGCCCTCGCGATGATCGACGCGACGGAGCGCGCCCTCGCGGCCGGGATCGCCGCCGCCCGCCCCGGCGCCCGGATCGGGGACCTCTCGCACGCGATCGGCACGGTGCTCGGCGAGGCCGGCTACCCGATCAACGTCCAGTTCGGCGGGCACGGCGTCGGGTCGACGATGCACCAGGACCCGCACGTCGCGAACACCGGGCGCCCCGGCCGCGGGTTCACGCTCCGCCCCGGCCTGCTGCTCGCGCTCGAGCCGTGGGTCATGGCCGACACCGACGAGCTCGTGACCGACGCCGACGGCTGGACGCTGCGCAGCGCGACCGGGTGCCTGACCGCGCACAGCGAGCACACGGTCGCGATCACCGAGGACGGCGCCGAGATCCTGACCCTGCCGAGCCGCGCCGCGGCGTGACGCCCGGGCCGTGACCGAGCGGCGCCGCGCTGTGCCGCCCGCCCGGAGGCCGTCCCACGCTGTGACGCCTCGCCCGGACGCCGTGCCGCGCCGCGGTCCGATCGCGCACCGGTCGGCGCGGCCGCGCCCTCACCTCACGGCTGGGTCGCTGCCCGCGCTGCGTGGGCACCCGCGGAGCGGCGCCCGAACCGGCCCCTGAGGGCGCTGAGGGCGCTGGTCGCCCGGGGCTCGCCGCGGACGGGGAAGACCGACCCGTCGGGCAGGGTGTTCCCGGCCGTCGACGGGTAGAACGCGAGGTCCGGCCACAGCCGCACGAGCTCCACGAGCTTGGCCCCGCGCGCGAACGCGGCCGCGAGCTCGGAGTCGGTCCCGGTGTAGGTCAGGGTGAAGTCGTGGTCCTGCACGACCGTCTCACCCGTGGGGACCTCGCCGCGCCGCGGTGTCCAGCCCCACGCGCTCGGGGGCTCCTGGTGGTCCTGGTCCGGACCGACCCGGTAGATGTCGAAGCCGATGCGCATCGCGGAACCTCCCTGTTCGTCGTGAGGACCAGCGCATCGACATCCCCGGCCTCGGTCTGGAGCCTGCCGGGACGATGTCACCCGTCGGGGTGCGGTCCACCTGGGCGCCCGTCCAGCTGGCGACCAGGAGACCTCTCGGGGGTCACGCCCGACGACGCGGTCCGGGACGACGCTCAGAGCAGCACGGTCCCGTCGATGCAGGTCACGGTGTCCCCACCGACCCAGATGTCCTCGCCGACCTGCTCGACGTGCACGCGGCCCTCCCGCCGGAGCGCGGTGCCCTGCGCGGCGACGTACCGCGTCGGGAGCGTGCCGGTGCCGATGAGCCAGCGCGCGAGGCCGGCGTTGAGGCTGCCCGTGACCGGGTCCTCGGCGAACCACTCGCCGAAGATGAACGCCCGCACCTCGACGTCGGCCTCGTGCGCGTGGTCCCACGGCCCCACGACGCCGATGAACAGGTCGCCGACCGGCGTCGGGTCCGGGCGGATCGCGAGGACCTCGCGGGCGTCGGCCAGCACCACGCCGATCCACGGCGGACCGTTGTCGACCCACTCGCACGCCACGATCGCGTCGTCGGGCAGACCCAGGGCGGCCTCGACCCGGACGCGGAGCTCGGGTGACACCGGTCCGGACCGGCGCAGCGGCGGCGCGGCGAACGCGAGCCGCCCGGCCTCCCGGCGCAGGCGCACGAGCCCGATGCCGCACTCCTGCACGAGCACGCCCTCCTGGCGCGGCGCGCCGCCCGCCGCGAGCCACGCGTGCGCGCTGCCCAGCGTGGGGTGGCCGGCGAACGGCAGCTCGCCGCCGGGCGTGAAGATGCGCAGGCGGTAGTCCGCGGTCGCCGCGTCGGTCGGCGGGAGCACGAACGTCGTCTCGGACAGGTTGGTCCAGCGGGCGAACGCCGCCATCTCGTCGTCGGTGAGGTCCGTGCCGTCGAGCACGACCGCGACCGGGTTGCCGCGGTACGGCGTCGCGGTGAAGACGTCGACCTGGGCGAACGCACGCTGCCTCATGCGCCTCAGCGTAGCCAGCGAGCCCCTGGGACGATGGGAGGGTGCCGACCCCCTCCCCCGCGACGCCCGCCGCGCCCGACGTGCCCGACATCCGCCTCGTCGCGGTCGACATGGACGGCACCCTGCTCGACCCGGACCACGAGGTCCCGCCGACGCTGTGGCCGCTGCTCGACGAGCTCGAGGCGCGCGGCATCGCGTTCTGCCCCGCGAGCGGCCGCCAGCTCGCGACGCTCGCCCGGCAGCTCGGCGCGCACGCGCCGCGGCTCTGCTTCATCGCCGAGAACGGCGGGATCGTCGTGCGCGAGGGCGCGGTGCTGAGCACCGACGTCGTCGACCCCGCGGTCGTCCACCAGGTCGTCGAGGCGGTGCGCGCGCTCGCGGCGTCGGGCGCGGACGTCGGGGTCGTCGTGTGCGGGACGCGGTCGGCGTACGTCGAGCGGCACGACGCCGCGTTCGTCGACGAGTGCGACCGGTACTACGCGCTCCTCGCGCGGGTCGACGACCTCACCGAGGTGGAGGACGACGTCCTGAAGGTCGCGGTCTTCGACTTCGGGGACGCCGCCACGACGACCGAGCCCGCGCTGGCCCGCTTCCGCGACACGCAGCAGGTCGTGGTCTCCGGGGCGCACTGGGTCGACGTCATGAACCCGACGACGCACAAGGGCGCGGCGCTCGAGACCGTGCAGCGCGCGCTCGGGGTCACGCGGGAGCAGACGATGGCGTTCGGGGACTACCTCAACGACCGCGAGCTGCTCGACGCCGCCGCGTGGTCGTACGCGATGGCGAACGCGCACCCCGAGGTGCGGGCACGGGCCCGGTTCGTCGCGCCGGGCAACGACGAGAACGGCGTCGTGCGGACGATCGCGGCGGTGCTCGGGATCACGATCGACGGCGTGGCACCGCTCGACGCGGGGGCGGCAGTCACCGCGTCCTGACGTCGGGAGTGCGCACCGCCGCCGAGCCGGCCGCGGCTGCGCGCCGGCTCGTCGACCCGCAGGCGTCGCGGGCGACACCGGCCCAGCCGAGCCACGCGTGTCGAAGCGCTTGCGCATCGAAACGCTTCAACTCCTTCCGTCGACGAGGCAACAGGGCGACGGTGAGGCGCGACGCGCTCCCGTCGCCGCGGACCCGGCAGCGTCGCCGGGCCTCCCGCGGCGACGCCTGTCCGGCGCGTCCCGAACCGAACGGGAGACCTCGGATGACCTGGAGAACCCGGCTGCGCACCCTCGCGCTCGCCGTACCGCTGACCCTCGTCGCCACGACCGTCGTCGCCGCCGTGCCCGCCGCGGCGCACGGCTCCGTGACCGACCCGCCCTCGCGCAACTACCGCTGCTGGGACGTCTGGGGCTCGCGCTTCCAGGACCCGGCGATGGCGTCGCAGGACCCGATGTGCGCGCAGGCGTGGCAGGCCGACACCACCGCGATGTGGAACTGGAACGGCCTCTACCGCGAGGGCGTCGCGGGCCGCCACGAGCAGGAGATCCCCGACGGCCAGCTCTGCTCGGGCGGACGCACCGGCGGTGACCGGTACGCCGCGCTCGACACCCCCGGTGCCTGGGTCGCGAAGACGGTCCCGCAGCGGTTCACGCTCACGCTGACCGACCAGGCGAAGCACGGCGCCGACTACCTGCGTGTCTACGTCACGAAGCCCGGCTTCGACCCGACGCGCGCGGCGCCCGCGTGGTCCGACATGCAGCTGCTCCAGGCCACCGGCCGGTACGCCCCCGCCGGCGAGTACCGCACCGACGTCGACCTCAGCGGCCGGTCCGGGCGCGCGATCCTCTACACGGTCTGGCAGGCCAGCCACTCCGACCAGTCGTACTACCTGTGCAGCGACATCAGCATCGGCGGGCCGGCCACCACACCGACGCCGACCCCCACGCCCACGCCCACAGTGACCCCGACGCCGACGCCCACCGCCACGCCGACACCCACGCCCACCGCCACACCCACCCCGACGCCGACACCCACCCCCGGCACCGGGACGTGCACGGCGGCCGTGCGGGTCGTCGGGCAGTGGCCGGGTGGCTGGCAGGGCGAGCTCACCGTCACCGCGGGCGCCGCGGGGACGACCGGCTGGCGCGCGACCGTCCCCGGCTCGGCCGTGACGCAGGCGTGGAACGCAGCGGTGTCCGACGGGGCCCTGACGAGCGCGTCGTGGAACGGCGCCCTGACCCCCGGCGCGAGCACGACCGCCGGGTTCCTCGCGTCCGGCACCCCGGGGACGCCGACCGCCACGTGCACGGGGGCCTGACACCCCTCCCGCGCACGTGGGCCTGACGCCCGGCCCGGCATCCCTCGTGCCGGGCCGGGCGTCGTGGCGGGGTGGAGCCGCAGACGGCGGGGCAGCGCGGGTCTACGGTCGGACGACGGGTGCCCCGCCCCACGAGGAGACCACGATGAGCGTCCCCGACCGCCTCGCCCCGCTGCTCGCCCAGCTCGACGTCGGCTGCGAGCGCCTGGTCCACCGCCTCGCCGGACCGACCGTCGACAGCGGCGACGGGGAGCCCGTCGCCGTCCCGCCGCTCACCGACGACGAGTACCTGTGGGAGCCCGTCGCCGGGTGCTGGTCCGTGCGCCGCCGCGCGGACGGCCCGGGGCCCGGCGCGACCGTCCTGGTCGGCGCGGGCGGGTGGGGGCGTGACGGCGGCCGTCCGCACCCGTACCCGCCGCCGGTCACGACGGTCGCGTGGCGCCTCGTGCACCTCGCGGAGATGCTCGCCGGGCGCGCCGACCACCTCACGGGCACCCACACGCACACCGAGGAGACGTACCCGGTCCCGGGGACCGCGGCGGAGGGCGTCGCGGCGTTCGAGCGCGCTGCGAGCGCCTGGCGTGCGGTGCTGACCGGGGCCGACGACGAGGCGCTCGACGCCGTGGGGCGCAGCACCTACCCATACGGCAGCGACCCGGAGGACCCGCTGCTCGACACGGTGTGGTGGGTCAACCAGGAGGTGCTGCACCACGCCGCGGAGATCGCGCTGCTGCGCGACCTGTATCGCGCGAGGCCGGTGCGGGGGGCGGGCGCCACGCGCGCGTGACGGGCGAGCGGTCCGGACCGGTCAGGCGCGCACGACCGGCACCCCCGCACGAGCGAGCTCGACGAGCGTGGGGTCCGCGGGGTCGACGTCCGTGATGACGCCGGCGACCTCGGCGAGAGGCAGGACCGTGAACGGCGACGCGGCGCCGATCTTCTCGGCGCTCGCGAGCACGTAGGTGTCGGCGGCGCGGCGGGCGAGGGCGCGCTTCATCGCGGCCTCGTCGGCGTCGCCCGTCGTGAGGCCCGCGGTGGGGTGTACGCCGGTGACGCCGAGCAGGAAGAGGTCGGCGCTCACGCGCTCCGCGGCCTCGACCGCGGCCGCCCCGCACGCGACGGCCGAGTGCTTGAAGATCCGCCCGCCGAGCAGCACGATCTCGACGCGCGGGTGCTCGACGAGCGCCGCAGCGACCGTCGGGCTGTGCGTGACGACCGTCGCCTCCAGGTCGGGCGGGAGCGCACGGGCGACCGCGAGCGCGGTGGTGCCGCCGTCGAGGATCACGGTGCTCCCCGGGGTGACGAGCGCGGCGGCCGCGGCGGCGACGCGCTCCTTGCTCGGCACGCCGACGGTGCGGCGCGCGGCGTAGTCGGCCGTCGCGGGGGACGCGGGCAGCGCCCCGCCGTACACGCGCTGGCAGAGCCCCGCGGCGGCGAGCTCGCGCAGGTCGCGCCGGAGGGTGTCCTCGGACAGCCCGAGCTCGGCGGCGAGGTCCTTGGCGACGATGCGCCCCTCGTCGCGCAGCCGGGCCAGCAGGACGTCGCGGCGCTGCGCGGTCAGCATTGCACGTTTCTCCTTGTTCTTGCCGAGTGATGCACGTAGTGTCCCACACATGCCTCCCCACACGTCCTCGCTCGACCAGCCGACCCGCACACCCGACGCCCCCCGCCCCGGCACGCGCATCCCCGACCACCGCGGCCGCACGGACCTCGACCGCACCGGCCTCGACCTGACCGGCAACCCGCGCGTCCGCGTCGTGGGCGTCGAGCTCCTCGCCGCCGCGTGGCACGTGCTCCGCCGCACCACGTTCGAGTACCTCGGCGCCGACGGCCGCTGGACCCGCCAGCAGCGCGAGACCTACGACCGCGGCAACGGCGCGACCGTGCTGCTCTACGACCCCGAGCGCGCGACCGTCCTGCTCACGCGCCAGTTCCGGTTCCCGGTGTACGTCAACGGGCACCCCGACGGCATGCTCCTCGAGACCGCCGCAGGCCTGCTCGACGACGACGACCCGGACACCGCGATCCGCCGCGAGGCCGCCGAGGAGACCGGCGTCGAGATCGGCGAGCTCGAGCACGTCTTCGGCGTCTGGATGAGCCCCGGGTCGGTCACCGAGCGGCTGCACTTCTCCGCCGCGCGCTACACCCCGGCGCAGCGGACGACCGCGGGCGGCGGGGTCGCCGACGAGGGCGAGGAGATCGACGTCGTCGAGCTGCCCTTCGAGCGCGCGCTCGCGATGACGCTCACCGGCGAGATCGCCGACGCCAAGACGATCCTGCTGCTCCAGTGGGCGGCGCTGCACGGGCCGTTCCGCTCCCGCTGAGCCCGCCGGCGGTGCACGGCAGATCCACCCGCGGCGGCGCTCACGGCCGCACCCGCAGCGCCGATCTGCTCGACGTCTCCCCGCCCGGGGCGTCGTCCAGGAGGGTGCCCGATGAACCACGCCGTCGTGGGCGACGCCGTACCCGCGCCCCGAACGACGCTCGCGTGGGGCCTGGTCGCGCTGGCCACCCTCAACACGGTCGCGTTCGTGGTGGAGCTGGTGACCGGGTGGTCCGCGCTCCCCGCCGTCGGCCACGTCCTCAACCCGCTGATCGCGACCCTCGCGGTCGCCCTCTGCTGGCGCGCGGCCCGGCACCCCTCGACCCCCGCGGTCGCCCGCACCGTCTGGCGCCTGACAGCCGCGGGGATGGCCTTCATCGCCGCGTCGATCACGGTGCGCCTCATGATCGCGACCGGCGCGTCCGACGTCCCGGCGCCGGCGCACACGGTGCTGCAGGTGGCGGGCGCGGTCCTGCTCGCGGCCTCGATCGTGCGGATCCCGCTCGGGCTGCGCACCCGGACCCAGAAGGCCGAGCTCGCCCTGGACCTCGCCACCCTCGTGGTCGCGGCGGGCGTCCTCCTGTGGCACGTCGTCGCGACGTTCGCCGGCGGCGAGATCACGCGCAGCACCGTCTCGCACGTCGCACCCGTGATGGCCCCGGCGCTCATGGCGGTGCTCCTCGCCGCCAAGGCCGCGCTCGCCGGCTCCGGCGTCGTGCCGCGGCGCGCCCTCTACCTCCGCGCGGTGTCCGCGCTCGTCGGCGGGTTCGGGTCGGCGGTCGGGGTGCTGCTGCTGTCGGTCCGCCCGGACGTGGACGTCCAGCTGCTGCTCAACCCGATCGCCTCGGTGACCATCGCCGTGAGCGCGCACCTGCAGGTCGCCGACGCCGCGCGCACCGGCGCGCCGGCCGTCCGCCCGCGGACCTTCAGCACCCTGCCCTACGTCGCGGTGGTCGCCGTCGCGGTCCTGCTGGTCCGCACGTCCGTGCAGGACGCGCCAGACCGTCTCGTGGTCGTCGCCGCGGCGGTCGTCCTGACCGCGCTGGTGATCGTCCGCCAGCTCCTCGCGTTCCGGCAGAACGCCGCCCTGCTCTCGGTGATCGGCACGCACGAGCGCCAGTTCCGCCTGCTCGTGCAGAACAGCAGCGACATCGTCACGATCACCGAGCCCGGGGGCACGATCCGCTACGTGAGCCCGTCGGTCCTGCGGGTGCTGGGGCGTGACCCCGACAGCCTGCTGGGACGGCACGTCCTCGAGCTCGCGCACCCCGACGACCACGGCGTCGCGCGCGCCGGCGTCGCGTCGGTCGCCGGCACGCCCGGCGCGGCGGCCACCTACGAGCTGCGGCTCCGCCACGCGGACGGGTCGTGGCGGTGGCTCGAGGTCGTCGCGTCGAACCTCGTGCACGAGCCGCACGTCGAGGGCTGGGTCAGCAACGCCCGCGACGTCACGGAGACGCGCGAGGTGCAGGAGCGTCTGAGCCACCAGGCCACGCACGACGCGCTCACGGGGCTCGCGAACCGCGCACTGTTCGGCGACCGCGTCCGGGCCGCGGTGTCGACCGCCGCTCCCGGCGAACGGCTGAGCCTCGTGCTCGTCGACCTCGACGACTTCAAGTCCGTCAACGACACGCTGGGGCACGCGGTGGGCGACGGCCTCCTCGTCGAGGTCGCGGAGCGGATGAGCGCCGCCCTGCGCGCGAGCGACACCGTGGCCCGCCTCGGCGGCGACGAGTTCGCGATCCTGCTCACCGGGCTGGACCGGGATGCGGTGGACGCGGTCCTGGTGCGGATCGTCGACGCGCTGCTGGCGCCCGTCGAGGTCGAGCGCCACCGGCTCGTCGTGCGGGCCAGCTTCGGGGTCGTGGACGGAACGCCCGGCGACGACCCCGCCGAGCTGCTGCGCCGCGCCGACATCGCCATGTACGAGGCGAAGCGGCGCGGCGAGGGCGGCGTCCAGCGGTACCGCCCCGGCTCGCGGCCGCTCGGCTCCCCGCACACGGTCGCGGACCCCGCACCCGAGGACGGCGCCGAAGTCGTCCCGCCCACCGGCACGCGCGCGAGCGACCCCGCGGCCTGAGCCTCTCGGCCGACGCCCGCGGCCCCCACGCCGGCCGAGGGCCCCGGCACTCACCGCCGGGGCCCTCGGTCGCGCCGCAGCCTCGCTGCCGGCGCGGCGCACGCGACTCAGCGGAGGGGAGGCTGAGCCAGCGCGACCAGCTCGCGCGCCTGCTCGACGAACCACTGGCCGGCGGCCGGGTCGACGATGCCGCGCTCGGGGTCGGTCGGTCCGGCGGTGCCGCGCAGGCAGCGCCCGTCGGACTCGCCGGGCACCTTGATCCACAGCAGCGCGTCGACGAGCTCGTCGCCCGTCTGCGTCGTCGGGCGCAGGCCGGCGCCGCGGCCGGGCGGGTTGCACCACGTCTCGGCGTCGGTGTACTTCCCGGCGGGCGCCGTCCACGGGCCCTGGCCGTTGCGGCTCGTGTCGACCACGAAGTGGGTCGTCGGCTCGACGCCCCCGAGCACGAGCTCGTAGCGGGAGGTGATGCCGGCGGTGTTGAGCGTCGGGTCCTCCGCCGTGTCGCTCCAGATGCCGGTGTTGCGCAGCACGGTGCCCGTCCAGTCGTTCGCGGGACCGCCGCTCCAGTATTGGTGCCCGCACTCCGCGACGCTGCCGGGCGCCACGACGGTCGCGTACGCGAGGCACTGCGAGATCCACGTGCCGTAGAGGACGTCGTTCTCGGTGCGCTCGTAGTTCGAGACGTTGAGGAAGAACCCGTCGGCGCCCTGCACCCCGGCCTTGAGCAGGCGGTCCGTGATCTCCGGGACCGCGAGCCACGACGGCCCGGTGCCGTCCAGGTACAGCGCGACGTTCGGCTGCTGCGCGATCCGCTCGACGGCGTAGCGCAGCAGCGCGAAGCGCTCGGCCGACGGCTTGACGCCGGTCGTCGCCGGGTCCAGCTCGGCGGGACGGCAGCCCTCGAGCTGGCCGTCCAGCGTCGTGTACCAGGGAATGACGCCGAGGCCGTCGGGCTCGAGGATCACGACGGCCTCCTCGTCGCCGATCCCGGCGGCGAACGCGTCGACCCACGCCTTGTAGGCGTCGGGGCCGGCGGCGCCGCCGGCCGAGTAGAGCGCGCAGTCGCGGAACGGCAGGTTGTACGCGACCAGCACGGGGACCTTGTGGCCCGCGCGGCGGACGAGCGTGCGCACGTCGTGCCGGACCTCGGCGGGCGTGCCCTCGGTGAACCAGGTGGCGCTGGGGATGCGGCTGAGCGTGAGCGCGTCGCGCTTGGCCTGCCCGCGCAGCGTCTTCGCCGCGTCCTTGGTGGTGCTGTGCGGGTCGACGTAGAGGCGGGTCGTCGGGTCGAGCACGTCGTTGGCCGCCGAGGCCGGCGAGGCGGTGAGGGCGCTGAGGCCGAGGGCGCACGCGGTGAGGGCGACGATGCCCCACCGCCTGCGAGCGAGGGTTGCCATGGTGACTCTCCGGGGGTCGTGCCGACGTCGGTGTCGGCTGCAACGGATCGTGCGGACAGAAACTGGAAGCGCTTCCAGTCCGCGCCGCCATCCTGCGCCCCGCCCGGTGTGCCCGTCAAGACCGGCCGCTCCGCGCCCGGGTCTCCGCGCTCAGTCCCGGAGCACCGCGGCGATCGCGCTGACCTCGATCAGTGCGCCCGGGACGCCGAGCCCGGCGACCCGGGCGGCGATCACGAGCGGCGGCGCGCCGGGCCCGGCGAGCAGGGGTGCGATCGCGCCGTACGCGGCGTTCAGGTCGGCGTCCGCGACGAGCAGCACCGTCCACTGCACGACGTCGGCGAGCGTCGCCCCCGCCGCCGCGAGCGCGACGCGCGCGTTCTCCATCGCGCGGACCGACTGCTCGGCGACGTCGCCGGACACGAGCGCCCCCGTCGCGTCGACGCCGTCCTGGCCGCCGACGTAGATCGTCGTCGCCCCCGGGGGGACGACGGCGACGTGGCTGAAGGCCGGGCTCTGCACGAGGCCTGCGGGCTGCAGACGAGTGATCTCCATCCGCCCACGCTGCCACCGGCGTCCGGCACGCCACCCGTCACGGCCGCGGCACGGCCCCGAGGGGCAGCGCGGGGGCCGACGGCGGGCCCGCCAGCCGACGGCGGAGCGGAGCCGGGACCGGGTCGTCCCCCGGCGAGGGCCGGGGCGGACCCGCGCACGACAGCCGGACCCGGCCCGCGAACGTCGGACCGGCTCGCTATCCGACGACGGCCGGGGCGGACCCGCGCACGACGAGCCGCGTCGGGAGGATCACCGGCGACGCCGAGCCGCCCTCCAGGAGGCGCACGAGCATCGCCGCCAGCTCGCGCCCGAGGTCCTCGATCGGCTGGTGCACGGTCGTGAGCGCGGGCTCGGTCTGCTGCGCGACGGGGAGGTCGTCGAACCCGACCACGGCCACGTCCCCGGGGACCGAGCGCCCGTACGCACGGAGCGCCCGGAGGGCCCCCGCGGCGATGTTGTCGGACGCCGCGACGACACCGTCGAGGTCGGGGTGCGCGACGAGGAGCCGGGCCATGGCCCGCGACGCGTCGGCCTCGTCGAAGTCGGCGCGCGCCACGGGTCAGCTGCGCACGCGACGCGGCGTCGAGGTCCGAGGCGAACATCGCGAACGCCTCGAGCGAG
>NZ_JBFTER010000033.1:0-44343 GCF_047229345.1 Cellulomonas jepli
GCTGGCCGACGAGCCCGGCGGGTGGATCGACCTGATCGAACCCGCCCGCGGCGAACGGGCCGACCTGTACGCCCTGACCATCCCCACCAACCTCGCCGGCGCCGCCAGTGACCTGCGGTGGGACCGCGGGCACGCCCACGCTCTGCGCCCGGCGTTCCGCGAGCTCGGGCACGCCGCGGCGTTCGTGTTCGAGGCCGTCGAAGCCGGACGCGCCACCACCATCACCACCCTCGTGCCCGCCACCGGGCTGCACCGCGACACCGTCACCCGCGCCGTCGACGTCCTGACCGCGCACGGGCTGCTCGAGCGCACCCCCACCGGCCTGACCGCCCACCCCGAACGCCTACGCGCCGTCGCCGAGCTCCTCGGCACCCTCGACGCCGTCACCGCCCAGCTGCGCCGCTACGCCCGCGACCGCGAACTCTGGCGCGCCTACCTCACCCGCCACGACCCCGAACAGCGCGAACCCGACCCGGTGGACGTCGAGGACTACTGGTGGCCACCCGACGACACCTCGACGCTCGTACAGGCACTTCACGGCGCCGCGTAGACGCTGGTCCCGGTGGCCGCTCTACGCTCGCGGCATGGACGTTCTGTCGGCCGAAGCGCACCGCACCCTTGCCTACATCGCGCTGGTAAATCGTGGAGGTGCCCGCCCTTCGAGGGCAGGAGTCGCCCAGTTCTTTCGGTCGGCCGAGCCCAAGGTGGGCGGCGTGTTCATCGAGATGGTCAACATGATGGCGCGAGGGACATACCGCACCGGCTCGGACGAGAACCCCGTCGACTACCTACTCCGTATGGAGTGGATCCGCGTCGAGGAGGGTGCCGTCGTCCTGACGTCCGTGGGCCAGGCGCTCGTGCGCGGACTCGACGCCGCCGAGCAGGAGGAGGACGTCATCGAGGCCGTACTCGACGTCGACGATCCGTTCGCCTATGCGAAAGCCGTTACCTACCTCCGCACCGAGTCCCCCGCGCTGCTTGTCGACCCCTATCTGCGGATGGCTCAGCTCATCGACCTCGACCGCGTCCCGACTGTCGAACGCGTGCTCGTCGGCACCAAGCTCAACGCGGGCGACCTCGCTGCGCTCGGTAGCGCGGCGAAGGTCATCGCCAACAAGCGGCCTCTCGAGGTTCGCAAGGTCAGTGAACTCCACGACCGGTACCTCATCCCCGCCAGCGGACCAGTACTGATGCTCGGCGGATCCCTCGGCACGATCGGTCGCTCTCCCATCACGCTGACCACGCTCAGCGCCAGCCTCAGCGACACCGTGCGCGAGGTTTACGAGAAGAAGTGGGCTGACGCAGAGGTCGTCGAGCCCCCAACGCTGCCCGAGGACTAGGCCCGGCGCGGCTTCGCCTGCCACCAAGGCCGGAACGGTCCTTGCTAGATATCAAGCAAGCAAGATAGATAGCAAGCGTGCTATCTATCTAACAATCTAGCTATCTAGTACGCTGGTGCCATGCTGATCACTGCCGTCGCCTCCGAGAAGGGCGGCATCGGGAAGACCACCTGCACCCTCGGCTTCGCCGCCGAGCTCGCCCGCCGCGGCGTCCGCGTCGGGATCGTTGACCTCGACCCTCGCGCCACCGCGACGACGTGGCTCGGCATCGATGCGCCGCCGGGGGAGCACATCGGCGCGATCCTCGGCCAGGACGACGTCGACGGAGCCGCCTCCGACCTCGCCCTCACATCGACATGGCACGAGAACATCACCGTCATCCCCGGCTCCCGCGACCTCGCCGCGCTGGAATCCGCGCCGCAGGAGTACGGCGACCTGCGCCTGCGACGCGCCCTGCAGGGCTGGGACCGCGACGTCGTGCTCATCGACTCGCCCAACCGACAGGGCGGCTATCTCATCCGCTCCGCCCTCACCGCGGCCGCGCAAATCATCTACGCCACGACGCCCGACGAGGACGGCCGCTCCGGCGTGGAGTGGGCCCGGTCCAACGTCGCGCGGTTCAAGCAGCTCTCCCCGCTGAACCCCGACCTGCGCGAGGTCGGCGTCATCCTCACCCGCTGGCCCGACACCATCCCGACCCGAGATGCCCTCGGCGCCCTCGAAGCGCTCGAGCAGGACAACGGCGACCTCGTCCTGCGGCCCTTCATCCCCGAGCGCGTCGTCGTGCGCTCAGCGCGCGCCGGTGAGGTCTGGTGGGGCGACTACGCCCGCGGCCAGGTCGTCGTCGACGCCTTCGCCGGCCTCACCGACACGCTCTGGCCCCAGTACCCGCGGAAGGACGACCACCGATGAGCGACCTGCCCGCCCCCAAGCGCCGCCGGGTCGCCCCCGCGGTAACCGACCCCATGGCACCCAACACCCCGCCGCACGCGCCAGCGCCAGCAGCGCCGCCGGCCGCCGCCACACCCGCGCCGCAGGCAGCTCCCGCACCTGCACCCAGCCCCGCGCCTTCGCTCGCGCCCCGCGCGCCCAGCGCCCCGCGCAAGCAGCCGACCGTCGCGGTCTTCGTCCGGGTCAACGAGACGGCGAGCACCCGCTTTCAGACGCTCGCCGACGAGGCAGGCCTCACGCAGCGCGCCATGTTCGAGCAGCTCGTCGAAGACGCCTGGAAGCGCCGCCGCTAGATAGATATCTAGCAAAAAGCACGCAGACCTTAGCGCACGCCAACAACAGGTGACGCGACGTCGCACCTGCCGCCGCACGCGGCTCTCGCGGCGAGTCGCCCGAGGGTTCCTAGGGCGGCAGCAGTCAGCTCAGTACAGACCGGCGGCGACCAACTCTGACGACAATCGCGATCGCGACGTCCGCCCGCACGGTGTCAGACGCCTCGCTGATAATTGAGCCACGCGACCGCCTTCCGCGGCATCTGACTAACCGAGCGCGGCGTGGAGCCTTAACACCGCCCGGACGGGCGATGTACGTACACAGGGGGAGACCAACGATGATCCCGCGCCCGCACCTGGCCGCGTCATGACGGACGCGACACCACCCGACTGGCTGGCGCCACGGGTCGCCTCGGTCCCGTCCCGGCAGCGCGTGGACCTCGGTGTCGCCGGGTCGCTCCGCGCCGCACGAGCGCGGGAGCGCGCCGCGCGACTGGCGAGGTACGGGCCGCTTCTACGCGACTGGCTCACCCTGGCCGCCCTGGTCGCGGCCGTCGCCGCTCCGCTCCTGCTCGCGACCATGATCTACGGCCTGCTCATCAGGGAACCCGGAGACCTGCGCTTCCTCGCCTTCGGCATCCTGGCCCTGCTCATCGGCGCCCCCGCCGCCTGGCGCCTCGGAACGCGATGGGGCTCAGGACCCGCCGAGGCTCGCCTTGCAGCGGCCATCCGCGTCGAGAAGAACCTCCACTGGCACCTCGAGCATCTCCGCAGCGAGGGATGGACCGTCCTAGCCGACCGCCTCGTGCCCGGCACCGAAGCACGGATGCCATTCGTCCTGATCGGTCCCGGCGGCGTCGTCATCGTCACCCCGACACCAGCGTGGGGCCCCTGGCAGGTCCACAACGACGAGGCCTACCTCCAGGGCCGGCCCACCTCAGAGTGGGTCCGCACCCGATGGTGGGAAGCCACGCAGGTCCAAGAAGCTCTCGAGGTCGCCGCCGCGCACCTGGACTGGGTCGGCCCCACCCGGATGCTGATCGCCGTCCCGCCCCACCCCAAGGCGAGCAAGCGCGCACCGACCGACGTCATGCAGCCGCACCCCCGGTCCATCGCCACCATCCCCGTCGTCAGCTTCCACCACCTGCGCGACACACTCCTCGACTTCCCCGCACCGCTACCCCGCGAGCTCGCCGCCAACCTCGCCTACATCGTCGAGGACATCTGCCCACCCGCCGGCGTACGAGACCACCGCGACTGACCACCGCTCCACACCACCCAGGCAGAAGCCTTGACGACGAAACCGAAGGCGGGGGAACCAACATGAACGACACCTGGCGCAGGCTCGAGCTCACCGACGACCAGCTCGAAGTCCTCGTACACATGAGCATCAAGCGCGGAGCCAGCCCACAGGAACTCATCAGCGACGTCTGGCCAACCCTCACCCCCGACGAGGGACGCGCACGGCTCGACCAGACCGTCACGGAGATCAACACCGCCGCCTCCGCCGCCACCGGCAAGCCGGGACCGGTCATCACCAGCGCCAAACAAGACTCCAGCCACGGCGGCGCCGCCTTCGGCCTGCCGTCGCCCGAGATGCACGTCCGTGTGCTCGGAACGCCCTACGTCGAGGTCCGCTGACCTCTGCCCCGTGCCCGCGCCGTCGCTGGCATCGGCCGCACACGCGGGGAGCGCGAGCCCCGCCCACGCAGCGGCGCAGCCTGCATCGACGGGCGCCCGTCCTGATCCGGTGCGGTCCTCGGCTCCGCCGTAGGCGGCGGCAGCAGCTTGGCCAGCCGCCGCGCTTGCCGCTCCGCGACAGCGCGGTTCCGGCTCCGCCGCGCAGCCCTGCGACGGTCGCGAGCACGTCTGGTGATTCTGTCCAGCTCGGTGATTCGCTGACGAATCGAGACGGACCGCTTCTCGGCGATCTCAACCTGCTCAAGGAGTTCGCCTATTTCGCCGATGGCAGCTTCCGCCTCGCGTGAACGGATCGTCGTCGGTATCGCCAGCAAAACGCGCTGCCGGTGTTCGACTACCTGGGCGCGAGTACGCATGACTTTGTTGTCACGCTCTAGGAGTGCCATGTCGCGGCGTGCCAGCATAGACTTCCAAGAAACTCCAACTTCGAAGACCGCATTCTTGGCAGTGTTGGGGAGTCCGCGAAGCGCGAGCAGCGTCCACCACCCGAGGCCCGCGAAACCCAGCCTGATCAGCACAAGCGCGGGAGTGACCACGAGGATCACGAACGCAGACAAGAGCGTCGATTGTAGCAGCGTCGTATGCCACGGGATACTCTGTCCCGGATTTCCCAAATTCCAGATTGCTACCCACTCGGACGCCCCAATGGCAAGCAAGACCGGGCCATAAAGAAATCCGTTCAGCCGAAGGCTGCCAACGGTGTTGTATCCGACGCTCCGACTTACTCGGCTGATTTCCCACCGTGCCTCCAAGACCAGCGCGAGGCCAGCTGCGGGCAGAAGAGTTGCCATGGCCGGCCAGAGCGGAGAAATCGCGGCGCTACTCATAGCGAGAGTCTGCCAGCCCGTCCCTCCGGCTCGGCCGTACGACGCGATCAACGCGACGTCGCGCCTGCCGCCTGCCGCATCCCTCGCGGCGAGTCGCCCGCGGGGCTCCTAGCCGCTCGCCTCACCTCAGCGCGGGGAGACCGAGGCTCCCCCCGCCGCGCACGACGCGTCACCGAGCTAGCGTGTCAGCGAGGTCCCGCTGCTCGGCCCCCTGCGCAGCGGGACCTCGTCATGCCCCGCACCGCCGTGACGGAACCCGGCGGTGCGCCCTTCGGGCGCGCGAGCTCCTCGGCGCGGTTGGCCGTGCCGGTGGCTGGGTGTGGGTCGGCGGCTCACCTGGCCGGTAGCACGACCGTCCCTCACGACAAGGCCGTCCCGCCCGGCGTTCGTGAGCGGGCTGGGGACGGTGCTCCGCACCAAGAGCCACGAGCTCGGGGGAGTGGGGCCGGTCGGGACGGCCTTGCCGCGAGCCTCTGCCGGACGTGCTCCCTCGCGCCTGCCGGTGAGGCCCGAAGAACACGGGCGCTCACCGGCCAGCCCAACCGGGCAGGTCGAGGACACCACCCGCAGGGAGACCACCCACATGACCACCACCGACACCACCACGACGGCCGGGCAGATCGTCGAGGTCGACCCCCGGACGCTGATCTTGGAGGTCAACGTCCGCCGCGACGCCGACCTGGACGCGGAGTTCCTGGCCTCGATCCGCGACTTGGGCGTGCTGACCCCGGTCCTCGTGCAGCGCCGCGAGGACGGCCTGCACGTCCGCGCCGGGCAGCGCCGCACCCTCGCCGCCGTCGAGACCGGCCGGGCGACGATCCCCGCCCACGTCGTGGACGCCGACACCGACGAGACGCACCGGATTGTGGAGCAGTTGGCCGAGAACGACCACCGCCGCGCGCTGCGCGACGGGGACCACCTCGCCGCGTTCGAGCAGTTGGCCCTGCTGGGCCTGACCGCCGAGCAGATCGCCAAGCGCACCGGCACGAAGAAGGACCGCGTCACCTCCGCTCTGACTGTCGCCGCGTCGCCCGTCGCGGCCGCCGCGACCGCGCAGTACGACCTCACCCTCGACCAGGCCGCCGTCATCGCGGAGTTCGCGGACGACGCGGACGCCGTCGAGCGCCTGACGACGATGGCGGCGGAGGACCCGCGCGCGTTCGTCCACTGCGCGCAGAAGATGCGCGACGACCGCACCCGCGCCCAGGCCGTCGCGGTGCTGACCGCGGACTTGACCGAGCGGGGCCTGCGGGTCATCAGCGAGCCGTACTACGACGACCGGAAGATCAAGGCCCTGGCCGTCCTGGCGGCCGCCGACGACACCGGCCGCACCCCGCTCACCGACGAGGCGCACGCGACGTGCCCCGGGCACGTGGTGTGGATCAACCACGGGTACCGGGGCGTGCAGGCCGTGCCCGGGTGCGAGGGCTGGCGCGCCCACGGGCACGTCGACCGCCACTCGACCGCCACGGGCGCGCGCGGCGGGCGGATGACCGAGGAGGAGAAGGCCGAGCGGCGGGTCCTGATCGCGAACAACAAGGCCTGGCCCAGCGCGCAGACCGTGCGCCGGGACTGGCTCACCACGTTCGCCACGCGCAAGACCGCCCCGAAGGACGCCCCCGCGTTCATCGCGGCCGCACTCGCGCGCCGGACGAGCCCGGACACCGACGACCTGCGCCTGGCCCGGACCCTGCTGGGCATCCCCGAGCGCGCGAACTGGTCCGACCCCGACCCGCTCGCCGAGGCGATCGCGAAGGCGAGCCCGGCCCGCGCGCAGCACATCGCGCTCGTGCTCATCCTGGCGACCATCGAGCAGCGCACCGGCATCCACACCTGGCGCCGCCCGAGCCCGGAGTCCCGCGCCTACTTCACCGCCCTGGACGCCTGGGGCTACGGCCTGTCCGACGTCGAGCACCTGGTCCTCGCCGAGCAGCCGACCCCGGCCGCAGCACCAGAGCGCACCGCCCCCGACGACGCCGAGCACGACCTCGACGAGGACGAGGACGGCGCGGGCGAGTACGACGACGTCGACGAGCCGGACGACGCGGCCTGACCCGACCGGGCGCCGTCCCCGCCTACGGGTGGGGGCGGCGCCCCGGGGGTGCTGCTCGGGTCGGGCGGCATCGAGCCGCCCGACCCGACACCCCGGTGGTGCGCCCTGCGGGCGCGCGAGCTCGTCCGCGCGGTCGGCCGTGCCGGTGGCGGGGTCTGGGTCGGCGGGTCACGTGGCCGGTAGCACGACCGTCCCTCACGACAAGGCCGTCCCGACCGGAGCTGTTGAGCGGGCTGGGGACGGTGCTCCGCACCAAGAGCCACGAGCTCGGGGGAGCGGGGCCGGTCGGGACGGCCTTGCCGCGAGCCTCTGCCGGACGTGCTCCCTCGCGCCTGCCGGTGAGGCCCGAAGAACACGGGCGCTCACCGGCCGACCAACTGGCAGGCCGAGACCACTACCCGCAGGGAGACCACCCATGAACCACTCACCGAACACCGGGGCACTGCAGATCGTGCACGTGCACACCCCGTACCTGCGCGCTGACGCCCTCACCGACGGCGCGCTCATCGACGTCACCACCACCGCCCGTGAGGCGGGCTACCTGCTGCCGTTCGCGCTCACGAAGGGCGCGTGGGACGAGGCCGTCGCCTGGGACGAGGCCAACTGCCGCGACGACCAGGACCAGTCCGGACGCCTGTGGGACGTGCTCTGGCTGGCGCGCAGGGCCGCCCGGCGCGTCGGGCACGGCATGTCCCGGATCGCGTTCGAGGTCCTGCGCGTGCCCAACGAGCCGGACGCACTCGACGCGGTCACGACGACGCTGCACGTGCACATCGGCCCCGGTGACGCCCACGAGGCCGTGCTCACGGTCCTGCTCCCGCACGAGGACTGACCGCCACGCGGTCGCCGCGCGTCGAGCGCGCGCGGCGACCGCCCGCAGACGGGCCACCCGGCCCGAACCGAAAGTGCCCCGACGGTGCGTCAACACCGCCGGGGCGAGGAACCCACCAATGCACTGGAGGACTCCCATGTCGATTCTCGCCCACACCCAACCCACCGAACCCGCGATCGTCCGGCGCGGTTCGGCGCGCGCGACCCGCGCCCCGTACCTGGTCGGGGACCACGTCCAGGCCCTCGACGGCTTCCCCGGCGGGACGCGTCTGCTGCTCGCGGGCCGCGTCGTGGGGGTCGAGCCCCGCGACCCCGAGCGGGCCGACTACCCGTGGCGCGTGACCTACGAGGTCGAGCCGGGCCGTACCCGCGCCGTGTGGGTCAACGCCCGCGGGGTGGACCTGCACCAGTACGTCGCCCCGTCGGTCACCACGCTGACGCTGCACGAGCAGGACACCCCGGACGGGCGGTTCGCGCTCACCCTGGCCCGGCTGCTGCGCCGCGCCGGAGTCGCCGGGCCGCTCGCCCGGCGCTCGCCTGCCGGTGCGGTCACGGTCGTTGTGTTCTGGCCGTCCGGTCGGGAGCGGGTCGTGGCGCACGTCGCGGCCGCGCGGGACAGCGCCCGGTTCCAGGTCGCGGCCTACCCCGACGTCGCGGGCGCGGCCCCGGTCGCGCGTGAGGGCGCGTGGAGCGTCATCCAGGCACAGGCCGTGATCCTGCGGCTGCTGCGCTGACGCACCCGACGTGAGCCGCCCGGCCCCGGTCGGGCGGCTCACGTCCCCGGGGGCGGGGCCGGGTCTGCCGGCATCGAGCCGGCAGACCCAGCACGCGGGCACCACCCGCAGCTGCGCCCCTCACGCCGCCGTCGCACCCCGGATGAGCCGGGACCCCACCTCGAGCACGCACACCCCTCACCCGCACGAGCCGGGCACGAGCAGAGCACCCCGAGCTCCAGGTGCGGCCGCTACGGGTCGCCGCTGGCGCAGCCTCCCGTACGCCAGACCAACCCGACCACCGATCACCCTCGACCAAGAGGCCACCACCGATGAACGTGCAGGTCAGCACCGAAGTCTGTCCACGGTCATTTGGGGGCGCCCCAGCGACGGAGCGCCGGACCGCACACGGGCGTCGCCCGCTGCGCGGTCACCGACTGTCGAAGGACGGTCGTCTGTGTCCCCTCCTGGCTCTCCATGATCGCCGGCGCGAGCTCCCCGCAAGCGGCTACGCCGCCGGGCACGGCGACGAGCCCGACCTGCGTTCGCTGCGCTCACTGAGCCCGGCCGAACTCGCCCCCGCACCCGCCCTCCGGGTTGACGCTCCACCCGCTCATGCCGGCGGTCATCTCGCTACCAGGAGGGTCCGAAAGACGTTCGGCGCACCAGCGGCAGGACGGCCAAGTAGGGGCGCCTAGGTCACGTTCTCGCAGGTCAAGTCACACACGAACCGCGCAACAGCGCACGAGGAGATCGTCATGGACACCGTCACCGTCACCGTCTACACCCGCACCGGCTGCGTCATGTGCGGGGCGACGTTCCGGGCCCTGGCCAAGGCCGGCATCGAGTACCAGGCGATCGACACCACCGGGAACACCGACCTGGAGAAGGAGCTGCGCGCGTCCGGGGCGCTGCAGATGCCCGTCGTGGTCAGTCCGATCGGTACCTGGGACGGGTACCGGGACGACCGCATCCGGGACCTGCGCGACCACCTGGCCGCCGCCGAGCAGCTGAGCGCCTGACACCCCCACCCCAGACGCCCGCCCCCGTCGGCCGCGCAGGTCGGCGGGGGCGCCGGCACCTACCTCAAGCACCAGTAGGAAGGACCACGCGATGCCCACCACCCCCGCCGAGCTCGTCGAGCAGGTCCTGACCCGGATGCTCTGGTCACGGCGCGCCGCCACGATCGCCCGAACCCTGGCACCGGTCTGGCTGTTCGGGTCCCGCGCCGCCCTGGCCGCACTCATCGCCGACCACGACCGGACGTTCCCCGCCGCCCCGGCCGAGGGAGACCAGCGAGTCGCCTCGATCGTCGCGCACGTCCTACGCACCGCCGACGACGTAGCCCACGCCCGCGCCACGCACCGCACCTGGGTCCTGACCGGGGGAGAAGGACCCGAGCCGGTCGACCCCTACCGGTGCCCCGTCGCCGGGATCAACGCCCGCGCGCACGGGCGCCCCGACCCCCAGCTGCTCGCCCGCGCCAGCGACGTCCTGACCTACCTGCACACCTTCACGTTCCCGCCCGAGCCCGGCCGCACCACCGCCGGCCTGATCCGCGCCCTCCACGCGGCCCGCACCGCCGAAGACGACCAGGACGTCGGCGACGTCGACGAGCTCGACCTGCCCTGACCCACCGCACCCGCACGACCCACCCGAGGAGACCGGTTCATGACGAGCACCACCGCCACCGCACCGACGCCGCTGTGCATGACCGCCCGAGCGCGTGGGCGCGTGACCGTAGGGTCACCGCTCAAGCAGGCCACCCGCACATCGGCCACGAGCAGGGGAGCGACGATGCCCACCACCACCCGCACACCCCTCGCGCTCGAGAACGCCTACGCCGTGCCGATCTTCGGGCTGGTCACCCGCGCCCGCGCGGCCGCGACGCCGGCCCTCGCTGACGATGGGGTCTGGGCGTCCGCGGAGGCCGGCCAGACCCGCATCCGCACCGGGCATGCCGCGGCCCGCCGCACCGCCTCCGCCGGGCAGTACGCCGCCCACCTACTGCGCCTGCGCGCGATCGAGCGCGTCGAACGCGGCCGGGCCGAGCCCTGGACCCTCGCCCTCGCCGCAGCCGCCGGTCCGATCGGGTCATGGGACTGGGACACCCGGATGCAGGGCGCCCTCGACCTACGCCGCACGTTCAAGGACCTACCCGAGACCGAGCACGACGACGCCGTCCGGCAGGCCCGGCTCGTCGCCGCGTGGCTCACCCATGCCGGCGGCCGCCAGATCATCCCCGCCACCGCACGCCTAGCCACCTACGCCCTCGACCACACCCCCATGACCCCCGAGCCGCTGGCCGCCGCCTGGTACGCCACCCACGGCGACCGCCTGCTCCTCGAGCTGTCGGCCCGCCAGGCGCCGGCCGCGCTCGTGCGCGTCGCGGTCCGCGGGCTCGAAAACGCCAGGGTGAACCCGCTCGGCGACGCCCGCACAGCGCTGGCCGGGTGCGAGCACGAGGCCGACGGCGTGCGCTGCGACTGCTGACCGGACTGGGGGCTCAGCGACCGCCGTCGAGGGGGATCGCCTCGCTTGAGCGGATCCAGGCGTGCCACGAGTCACGGCCCTCGCGTGGCTGTGCAACGAGCACGTGGCCGGGGGCGCGGGCCACGACGTCGAGCTCGAGCACGACGACGTCCCCGCGGTAGTTCGTCGTGGTGACTCGCGCCCGCCGTGGCGGGCGCAGGAGCTCGGGCTTCCCGGCGGGTTCGCCCACGGTGACGATGAGGTCGTACCAGTCCGGCTCAGGCGTCGAGTCGCTGGTCACGCGCCCCAGCATCGCGCACACCGGCCCGCGGCTCAGCCGGTGTTGCGCCGGCGGACGTCGCTGACCGGGACCCACGCCCCGCCAAGGCGCCAACGACGGTCGTACACCCGGACGAGCACCGCGGCCGGCGTCCACCCGATCGCCTCGGTCTCCACGAGCTCGGGCCCGTCGACCTCCCACACCAACCGCGCCACGCACGCCACCGGCGCCGGCGCCGTCGTCTGCGACCGTGCCGGCGGCACCTCGACCTCGTTCACCAGCCGCTGCCAGCGCTCCCGGCCCGAGTTCCACGACAACGCTTCCTGAGCCATGATCGAACGAGTGTACGAAAGACCTCGCTCAGAACCCCGGGGAGCACGGACAGCGTCAGACGTTGTGCTTACTCGGCAGGCATGCCACTCTGTGCTTGCCCAGTAAGCACAACCCGGAGGTGCGGCGTGAACGGTGTTGATGATGGAACGGGCGAGGACACGACCGTCGAGGACGCCGCAGATGCGGCGCTCTTTCGCCTGGGGGCGAGCGAGGGTGGCAAGGCCCGCGCGCGCCGGCTGACGCCTGAGCAGCGGTCAGAGATCGCCCGGCGGGCCGCTGAGACGCGCTGGGTCGGGAAGGCGCGACGTGCATCGCACTCGGGCGCGCTCATCATCGGAGACAACCGGATCGAATGCGCGGTTCTCGACGACGGCACCCGGGTGCTGTCCCAGGGCACCATGCTCGAGGCGCTGGGCCGCGCGAAGTCCATGGGTCGGCGCGGCGACAGCGAGGACGTCAAGCGTGCACCGTTCCTGAGCGCGAACAACCTCGACCAGTTCATCACCCCGGAGTTGCTCGAGAAGCTCACTCCGGTGACGTACAAGATGCCGAACAACCGGTTCGCCAGCGTCGGATACCGGGCGGAGGCGCTCCCCGACGTCTGCGAGGTCTACCTCAAGGCGCGGCAGGCCGGGGTGCTGCAGGACAAGCAGAAGCCGGCTGCCGAGTCAGCAGAGGTGCTCATCCGAGGTCTGGCCAAGGTCGGGATCATCGCGCTCGTCGACGAGGCGACCGGGTACCAGGAGCAGCGATCGCGCGACGAGCTGCGCCGTCTGCTCGAGCAGTACGTCGACGAGTCGTTCCGCCCGTGGGCACGGATGTTCCCGGACGCGTTCTTCAGCGAGCTCTACCGCCTGTACGGGTGGCAGTGGGTTCCTGGCAATAACGCCGGGCCTAGGTACGTCGGAAAGTTCATCAACCGGTACGTCTACGACCACCTGCCCGAGGGTGTCTCCGACGAGCTGCGGCGGGTCAACCCGAAGCTTCCGTCGGGCCACCGCGCGCGCAAGCACCACCAGCACCTCACGGTCGACACGGGGAACGTCCACCTGGACCGACAGATCACCGCGGTCACAACGCTCATGCAGGTGAGCCACGACCTCGAGGAGTTCAAGGAGCTGTTCGGCCGGCGGTTCTCCACGGAGGTGAAGCCGCGGGTGCTGCGCGTGCATGTGCGTGACGACGACTCGGTCCAAACGCTGTTCGAGATCGACGACGTGTCATGACCCCCGCCCACCGATCCGCATTTTTGTGTTGCGCTTAATCATTTTCCGACATACAATATTCGTATGGCGATGAGGTGGGCGGACAGCACGGGCAAGCATGGTGTGGCGCGTGAGGACGCGGTGCACGCGATGCTGAACGCGTACCTGCACGTGCCGTCGTTCGATGACCCCCGGGTTCCGGGGGCGTCTCGTCCGGACCTGTGGATCGGGCCTCAGCGCACGCTCGGGGCTCCGCTGCTGGAGGTCATGACCGAGACGATTCCGCCGCGCGATGTGCTCGTGTTTCACGTCATGGAGGCCAGGGCCAAGTTCCTGGTCCTGCTCGAGGAAGAAGAGGAGGGGCAGTGATGAGCACCGAGGAGGACCGCGAGGCCGCGCTGAGCGCCTGGGCGGCGTCCGACGCACCGCAGGTGCACCCGGGCGCGACCACCCACCGCGGGGAGGACGCACGCGCCGCGGCGCGCGCGCTGCTCGAGGGCGCGACCGAGGACGACCCGGAGGGGCGGGAGCTGGTGCGTGCGGCACGCGGGCGCGGTCGTCCGCGCCTGAACCCGGACCTGGAACCGGGGGAGGGGCCGGTCTGGACCGTGCGGACGCCGGTCGAGCTCGACGCCGCGATGCGCGCCCGCGCCAAGGCCGAGCGCCGGCCCCTGTCGGAGATTCTCCGCCAGGCGGCCGCCGAGTATCTCGCTGTCCACGAGGCCAGCTGACCATGCCCTGACCTGACCCACACCGCGCCCGAGGGCGCGTCCCACGACATCACCGACCGGCACCCGCCGACCGGTGAGCAGGTGCCCCGACGGTGTTTGCACCACCGCCGGGGCGAGGAACCCACCAAGCCACTGGAGGACTCCCATGCGCATTCTCGCGTACGCGGGCCGGATCGGCCCCGACCGCACATCCCGCGCGAACGACTCCCGCGACGTCGACGAGCTCGACGAGGACCGCGACGCCCTGGCCGTCGTGGTCGGTCTGCGCGATCGGCGGTCGACCCGATGAGCGCCCCCACGCCCGTGCTCGCCGCGGCCGCCCGGGCGCGTCGGCAGGCGACCGTCGTGGCTGCGATCGGCGCGGCGGTGCCCACGGTCCTGGCCGCGCAGGGCATGGCGTCCCTGGCTGTGGACGTCCTGGGCTTCAACCTGCTCGCGGCGGTCGCGCTCGCGTCGTTCCTCGAGCTGGCGCTCGTCTCCTCGGCGCTGCTCGCCCGCGCCGCGGCGCTGGCCGGGCGCCCGGGGGGCGCCGACGCGGTCGCGGTGTGGGTCGTCTCGGCGACCTCCGGGGTCCTGGCCGGGGTGCACGAGCTCGTCGCCACGGCACCGGATGGGTCGTCGACGTGGAGCACCGACCCGGGGGCGTTCCTGGCGGCCGCGGTGCGCGCCGTCGCCCCGCTGGTCGCGGCGTGGTTGTGGGAGCGGGTGCTGCAGGCCGCCCGCGCCGAGCACGCCCAGCGCACCCTGACTGAGGTCCGGCGCGACCGGCGCCTGCTCGAGGTCGCGCGCGCGGCGCTGGCCGTGCGGCGCCTGGGCGCCGGTGACGGCGGGCGGTGGACCACCCGACGTGTCCACCGAGCGCGCCGGCGCCTGGACCGGGCGCACCTCGCGGCGCTGCGCGTCGCGCCGCCGGCGCCCTCGCTCGATGCCGTGCTGGCCGCGGTGGGACAGGTGGACCACCTCGCGGCGGCCACCCTCGTGCCCGGACCAGCCAGCCCCGCCCGCGTCGAGACCTCGACAGTGGCCGCGCCGGACGCTGTCCCGGCGCTGGCCGACCGGCGCGTGGTCGCGGCCGCCGCCGAGCGTGCGCCGGTGGTCACCGCGCAGGTCAGGCCGCACGACCACGTCCCGGACGCGGCGGCCACGCTGTTCGACGTCCCCGGCCAGGACGTCCCGGCGTCGGACGGCGCGACGAGCAACCTCGACGTCGCGCTCGACCTGCTGCGCCAGGACCCCGAGGTGTCAGGGGCACGCCTGGCCGAGGAACTGGCCCGCCGTGGCCGCCCGGTCAGCGCCCGGACCGGACGCCGGCTGCGGGCCTGCGCCCTCGAGCTCCTGGCACCCGCGTCTGTCCCCTGAGCTGTCCCACGTCCGGGGTGAGCGGCCTGGCGTCTCCGCGCTCACCCCGGACACACCCCTCACGGCGCACTGCGCGTGGGCACCGATCGACATGATGAGCACGACCCACCCGAAGGGAACGCACGATGACCGAGAACAACCCGGCCCCCTCGCTCGACGAGCCGGACCCGATCGCCCAGGCGATCGACGCCCTGACCCGGGTGGCGAACCGCACCCGCACGATCGGCCCCGGCACGCCTAGCGCGCACGAGGAACCCGAGGACTTCGCCGGTGTGCTCGTGGGCGTGCTCACGTCGGTCGCCGCGAACGTCGGCGGCGTGGAGTCGCTGCTCGCCGGCCGTCCCGGGTCATGGGAGGCCGCCGGTGTCCGCGAGCTCCTCGCCGGCGCAGCCGCCGACGACGCCGACCTGTGGCGCCACCGCACCGAACCCGTGCGGGTGCTGCTCGACGTGTGGGGAACGTTCGGCGACTTCGGGGTGACCGCCCTGTTCTACGCCGAGCAGAACGCCGCCGCCGAACGGCTCGACGCCGACGGCCTCAGCGAGGCCGAGGCCAGCGAGGCCGAGCGCGTGTACGACGCGTTCGAGGACCTGCTCGCGCACGACGCCACGGCGTACGCCGCCGCGTTCCGCGCGACCGTCCACGAGGTCGCCGCCGAGATGGGCGTCACCGCGCCGGTCGAGGTCGTCGAGCTCGACTTCAGCGGCCCCGCACCGGAGACCGACGCGCTCGGCGACGCCCTCGCCACGGCCGCCACACTGCGCACGCCGCTCCCCGCGACCGGGCAGGCCCCCGACTGGACCGACGGCACCCCGGCCGACGCGATCCGTCGCGCCGGCGCGACGTACACCGCCCGGGCACAGACGCCGGGCCAGTGACCAGAGCGCCCGCGGGGCCCGCCGAGCGGCACCTGCACGTGCCGCCGTGGCGCGAGCTCGGGCGAGCCGGTCAGGTCATGGCCGGCGCCTACCTGCGCGCCGGCGCCGGCGCGCGGCTCGGCGCGGGCGCGCGCGCCGTCCTCACCCCGCTCGTCGGACTGGGGTTCAGCCTCCTGCTCGCGGTCTACCGGCCGTTCGTGCGGTACTGGCGCGACCCGCACGACGCGCGCCGCCTCATCACGGTGACGATCACCCCCCGCGGGCACACCGTGGTGCCCGTGCTCCGGATGCTCGCCGGCCTGGCCGTGCTCGCCGCGGCGCTGCTGCTGCCCCTCGCGATGCCGACCCGGACCCTGGGCCTCGGGCTGCTCAGCGTGCTGGTTCTCACCGCCGTCCTGGCGGCGGTCTCAGCGCTCGCCGCGCTCGTGCTCCTCGCGCTGCCGTACCCGGGGATGATCCGCTCCGCCGGACCACAGGTCCCGGGCACCGACCTGACGGTGAGCCTGGCCGCCTCCACCGCCCCCGGCGGAATGCGGGAGGTCCGCGCGTACCTCATGGAGCACCACGGCGGCCAGCGCGTCACCGTCCGCGCCCGCGATGAGCGCGCAAGACGCGTCTACGCCCTGCTCGGGCTCGAAGTTGTGAGGCCCGGTTTCGGCCGGATGACCGGGATCATCCCCGAGCCGCGCGGCGCGAGCTGGTGCACCGCCGCGGTGCTGCCGCTCGTGACGCAGCGGCTCGCGCCGCCGCAGCGCGAGGGAGCGGCTAGCGAACCTCAGGACGAAGTCGAGGCTGGATCGTGAGGGCGTTGGCCCAGCGGGTCGAACGTGCAGTAGGAGAAGACCACCTGCTCTGCCGCTCGCGAGAGGTGGATGCCGTCACTGCTGGCCGTCGTCGCGTTGCCCTGCGTGTCGCTGCAGTTCAGCACGCACTCTGGGTTGTTGAACCGGCAGTGATCGAGACGGATGAGGGAACGGTCCCCGTCGAGCACCTCAAGGTCGAAGTCGTTGGAGGCTTGGACGAGGACTCGAAGGCCGTCCGGCGTGTAGAGGTCTAGCCGTCGGATCCAGATTTTGTCGGGCTCCGTCTTCAGCACCTCGGCCAGCACCTGGTCACCATCCGTCAGCGTCAAGTGCTCTGGTGACGTCGTGACCTCGAGGTTGCGGTGATTGAACACCCACGCGCCCCGACGCAGCTTGGCGATGTGGTCGCCCGCCGCATTCCAGATGTTGAGGCTCGCCACGAGTGGGCCGTTGTTGACCGTCTCGGCCTTGACGAGCATCCCCCCGCCAGCGCTCAACACCGCGGCGACGGGCTGGTCACTGACGATGAGATTGGTGCCGATGCCCAGATGCACGGTGTCCCCTTTGTCCGTTCACGCGAAGGTACCGGCGCTGGGGCCTCCCTGGAGAGGTTGCTCGCGGGTGAACTTCCCGCGGGCGGTGCCGCGGTGGCCGCTAACGCTCGTTTCCGGCCACCGGCCACCGGCCACGCGACACGCCCGGCAGGATGTGGCCGAAAGTCGTGGCCGGAACCGGTGTGGCCGCTGACCGGTCACCGACGAGTTCCGTACGGTCACACCCATGGCGCTCCTCGGCTACGCGCGGGTCTCGACCGACCTGCAGAATCCTGACCTCCAGACCGACGCCCTGGCCGCTGCCGGGTGTGACCGGACATGGACCGACCACGCGAGCGGTGCGGTCACGTCGCGGCCACAGCTCGACCAGCTCCTGGACTACGCCCGCCCGGGGGACACCCTCGTCGTGTGGCGGCTGGACCGCTTAGGCCGCTCTGTCGCGCACCTGGTGGCCGCGGTGGCCGACCTCGACAGCCGGGGGATCGGGTTCCGGTCACTGACCGAGGCCATCGACACCACGACGGCCAACGGCCGGCTGATGCTCCACGTCTTCGCGGCCCTCGCCGAGTTCGAGCGCGACCTCATCCGCGGCCGCACCGTAGCCGGTCTTGCCGCTGCCCGGTCACGTGGCCGCGTAGGTGGCCGGCCCACGGTCATGACCCCGGACAGGCGAGCGGCCGCCGACGAGCTGCTGCGCCGGCCCGGGGCGAGCGTCGCCGGCGTCGCCCGCGCGCTCGGTGTCTCGCGTGCGTCGCTTCGCCGCTACCTCGAGACCCCGGTGTCCTAGGACGTGTGGCGCCCTGCCTCGGCTTCCACGAGAGATGAGGTGCTGACCTTCAGCGGTAGCTGCGGCGCGTCCGCGCCCAGGCGCGAGGCGTGCTCGATTAGACCCAGTCGAAGGTAGGGCCAGACGAAGGTGACGATCTGTCCCGCGTCGAGCTCGACATCATCTGCGCCGTGATCAGCGAAGCGCACGATGTACGCCACAGACCCCTCATACAAGGCGTCTGCGGCGCCCTGGGCGTCGTCTTGGCCCTCAGGTACGAACGTGCGAACGCGCGCCGTCACTTGGGCGAAGTGGAGGTCCTCACCAACGGGCCCCACGGACAGCTGGAGCTCAACACGTTTGCTCTCCGAGACCTGGGTACTGAGGCGTCGGCCGGAAAGTTCCGCGATCGACAGATCGAGCACGTCGTCGGGGTCGATGTGCTCAGGCATGGTGAACAGGCACTGGCTGCGCCGCCTCGGCCGGGGTGGACACCTCGGCCGCAGGGGCTTCGTGCTTACCTGTGACGAGGTCGAGCACCATCGAATACGTCTTCGGGCGATCGAGCATCCGCGACGGATGTGCGCTCGACAACTGGATCACGTCCACGGGACCGACGCCGTCTTCCGTGGCGCACATCACGGAGAATGTCGTCGCGTACCGCGGTGCTGGCCTGCTCTTCGCGCGGCGCGATCCCGGCTCGGGCAACGGCGTGACGCCGGGCTCAGCTGGTTCCGCCGTGAGTTTGAGCGTGTAGCCCGCCGCACGCAGGAACCGAGCAAGCGTCGACACTCGGAGGTTTCCGTCGCCGTTCACGACCTGAGACACCCGGCCCGGGGTCACGTCGAGGATGCGAGAGAGCTCCGTCTGGCTGAGCCGAGAGACATCGAGAGCCCGGTTGATGAGCGTGACGGCACCGACCGCGGCGCGTGCCCCGGCCATGGCCATGCGTCCTTCGGGCGTGCTCTCGCGCTCCTGGACGAGCGTGCCCTTACGGTGAGCGGTCATGTTCGAGGTCCTCCGTTCGGACTGTCTTGGCGAGCTCGATCTCAGCGGGTGGGGCTTTCGGGGCGGTCTTGGTGAACGCGGTCGTCAGGCGCAGGTAGTAGAGGAAGTCGTCCGGCCAGGGCCGGGTTGTGAAGCGGGAGTACGAGTCGGAGTCGATGAGGGGCTCGTACTCCCCAGAGCCGTCCGTATCGAAGAACGTGATGCGTAGGACGCTGTGCTTGATCTCCCAGATGCCGTCGAGCAGTTGGTTGTGGTCATGCCGGTGGGGGAGAGTGCCGTACTCCGCCAACCCGTCACACGCGGCCATGAACCAGTCGTACCACCTGATCTGTTCGTCGGGCTCGAGGTCTCCGACGTGGTCCGCGGCACCTCCCTCGATGCCGTCAAGGAACTCGGAGACCGGCGACGTCAGGTCGGTCCGGACGGCACACTCAACGCAGAACTCCTCGCCCTCAGCGATGACCCTACGCTCGATGTTAGCCAAAGGTAAACCTCTCGGCTGGGTGACCTTGTCGCGAGACTAGCCGCAGCGAGCCGAGGGTGTTGCTCATCGGTGATGCCCGCGTGCCGGGCCTGTCGCGCACCGGTGTGCGGATGCGGTTTCGATGTCGCGCTGCTCCTCGCGAGCGCCGGCGGTCTTCGCCTCATCGTGCTTGCGAGGTGCTGCCGCTGACGCCCCGTCCGGCTCGGTCGGCATCGTGGTGGTCTCGGGTCGAGCCGGCGCACTTCGCTGACGGCGAGCTCGAGCAAGGCCGCGATCTGACGGACGCCGAGCCCGATCCGGCGCAGGTCGTGCACCGCGTCACGCACCTTGCGCTCGACGGCTGCGCGCTCGTCCCACGGTGCAAAGAACGCCGTAGCCGCATCGTCCACCGCCCGGTCCCGCTGCGCGCGCTGCGCGTCCATCCGCAGCCGTGCAGCACGCGCACGCTCCCGAGCACTCACCCGCTCCGACCCAGCCGACCGCACCATCTACCCACACCCTTCTTCCCACTCACCGACTTGAGTGCTCCGCGCCCCATCGCAACGAGCACTCAAGTTCCCAGGCCCTCCAGACCCAAGACTTCATGCAGGGCAAGCCTTACACACCTCTTGCACTACAGTGTGTGGCGGCGCCCAGGCGCCTTCTGGATCGGCCGCGACGGCGGCGCGAGCGGAGCGTGCGAGGGGGTGGTCGCCGGTGATGACGGTGCACGTCCTGCACGCCGGCGATGGGTACTCCTACCTGACGCGGCAGGTCGCATCGGCGGACGTTGCGCGCGAGCCGGGGCAGTCGCTGAGCGACTACTACATGCAGCACGGCAACCCGCCGGGGGTGTGGCACGGGTCTGGGCTCGAGGCGCTCGGGGTGTCCGGAACGGTCACCGAGGCCCAGATGCGCGCCCTGTTCGGGGAGGGGCTGCACCCCGACGCCGAGCGGATCGTCGTCGCCGCGATCGCCTCCGGGAAGACCGAGAAGGAGGCAGACGCCCTGGTGAAGCTGGGGCGCCGGTACCCGCAGTTCCAGCCTGTGGAGGAGGAGCTGCGCCCGGCGCTGTCGGCGGCGTACGCGACGTTCCGGGCCGACCATGGGCGCGACCCGGAGGTCGGTGTTGAGCGGGACCTGATCCGCTACAACGTCGCGAGGGATCTGCTGACCGCCCGCGGCGGGACACCCAGCGACACCGACGTCGCCCGGTTCCTCGCCCGCCAGGGTGCGCAGCAGAAGCACCCGGTGGCGGGGTACGACCTGGTGTTCACCCCGGCCAAGAGCGTGTCCACGCTGTGGGGTCTGGCCGACCCGGGCACCCGCGCCCAGATCGCCGAGGCGCACCGGGTCGCTTGGACTGAAGCGCTGGCGTGGGTGGAAAAGGAAGCGGCCCTGACCCGGGTCGGTGCCGGTGGGGTCGCGCAGATCGAGACGAAGGGTCTGATCACCGCGGCGTTCGATCACCTCGATTCCCGGGCCGGAGACCCGAATCTGCACACCCACGTCGCGGTGTCCAACAAGGTCCTCGGCGTGGACGGGAAATGGCGTTCCCTGGATGGGCGGGTGCTGCATTCCTTAGCCGTGGCCGCCTCCGAGCGGTACAACGCAAACATCGAATCCGAGTTGCGGGCGCGCCTGGGTGTGCAGTTTCAGGAGGAGGCGCGCCGGGCGGGCCGGCAGGGGGTGCGGGAGATCGCCGGGATCGACGCCGGGGTGCGGCGGGCGTTCTCCCAGCGGCGGGCCGCGATCGAGGACGCCTACGGCGAGCTGCTCGCGATGTACCGGTCCCGGCACGGGCTCGAGGCGCCGCGACCGGTGCAGCACAAGCTCGCCCAGCAGGCCACGCTCGACACCCGCACCGCCAAGAAGACCCCGGTGGGTCTGGGGGTGCGGCTGGGGGAGTGGCGCCAGACCGCAGCCCGGGTGCTGGGCAGTGAGCACGCGGTCGACGCGATGATCGCCGGTGCCCTGGCGGCCGCACCACACCGGGACGCGGTCGAGGTCGACGTCAACGTGCTCGTCGAGCAGGCGCTGACGGGGCTGGCAGCGAAGCGGGCGACGTGGGGCCGGTTCCATATCGAGGCCGAGGCGCTGCGGGTCGCGCGCGAGCACGCCGGCGCGGGGGAGTCGGTCACCGATCTGGCCGGCCGGATCGCCGAGGGCGTCCGGTCGGTATCCCTGGCGTTGACCCCGCCGGAGGTCAACGAGGCACCGAAGGTCATGCAGCGCTCGGACGGTGCGTCGATCTACACCGTCCACGGCTCCGAGAAGTACACCTCTTTGCCGGTCCTGGAGGCCGAGGACACCCTCGTCAAAGCTGCTCGCACGGGCGGTGGGCTGGTCGTGGATGGTGCGACGTTCGAGCGGGCCGTCGCCGAGGTCGCCGAGTCGACCGGGCGGACCTTGAACACGGGGCAGCTCGAGCTCGCCCGACGGTTCGCCGCCGGCGGGCACGTCGTGGAGGCCGGGATCGGTCCGGCCGGCACCGGCAAGACCACCGCGATGGCCGCGTTCGCTCGCGCCGTCGATCTCGCCGGTGGCCGGGTCGTGGCCCTTGCCCCGTCCGCGGCCGCGGCCGCCGTGCTGGGCGCCGAGCTCGCCGTGGCGGGGGAGACCCTGCACAAGCTCCTGCACGCACACGACACCGCAGCAGCCGACCCGGATGCCGAACTCCCGGAGGTGCTGCGGCTGGACGACTGGACGGTGCTGCTCGTCGACGAGGCCGGCATGGCTGGTACCCCGGACCTGGCGGCCGTCGTCGCCCTCGCCCGTCGGCATGGCGCGGCGGTGCGGCTGTTGGGGGACCCCCGCCAGCTGTCCGCGGTCGGGGCTGGCGGGGCGTTGCGGCTGATCGACGAGCAGGTCGGTGCCGCGCACCTGGACGTCGTGCACCGGTTCGGGACGCATGGGGAGGCCGAGGCGTCCCTGCTGCTCCGCGACGGCCAGACCACCGGACTGGACTTCTACATCGCGCGCGGGCGCACCACCGGGGGCAGCGTCGAGGCGATGCGCGAGCAGCTCTACGCCGCCTGGGCCGCCGACCTAGCCGCGGGCAAGGACACCGTCATGGTCGCTGCCACCACCACTGATGTCAGCGAGCTCGGTGCCCGCGCCCGCCTCGACCGGGTCACCGTCGGCGACGTCGAGGCGGGCGGGGTGCAGCTGCACGACGGCACCTACGCCGGCCGCGGGGACGTCGTGGTGACTCGCCGCAACGATCGGCGCTTGAAGGTCGGGCCCACCGACTTCGTCCGCAACGGCGACCGGTGGTTCGTTGCCGAGCGCAGTACGACCGGGGAGTTGCACGTGCGGAACCTCGCGACCAAGGCCCGCGCCGTCCTGCCCGCGGACTACGTGGCCGAGAACGTCGAGCTCGGGTACGCCGCGACCATCCACCGCGTCCAAGGCATGACCGTGGATACCTCCCACACTCTGGTCACCGACACCACCACCCGCGAGCAGCTCTATACCGCGGTGACCCGCGGCCGCGACTCCAACCGCGTCTATGTCGTGGTGGAGGAAGTCCTTGAGGTCGACGCTCACGCCAAGCCGGCGCCCCAGCGTGCCGTCGAAGAGACCCTGGCGCGGGTCGTGGCTCGGGAGGGCGCGCCGCTGTCGGCGACCGCGACCCTGGAGCGGGAGTTCGACACCGCGCACAGCCTGGCCCGGCTCGTCCCGCAGTACGAGGACGCCTGCACCCGGCTGATCGACCCCACCTCACTTAAGCGGATTGAGCAGTCCGTGCAGGCTGCGGTCCCGCAGATCGCTCAGGACCTGCTCGACGACGACGCCTGGCCCGCCCTGGCTGCACGCCTCGTCTTGCACGAGGCTGCCGGCGCGGATCTTCCTTCGCTGCTCCTGAAAGCGGTGGGCGCGCGCATCCTCGACGACGCTGACTCGATCGCCCAAGTCCTGCACCACCGCCTCGGCTACCCCGCGACGCACCACGACGTCGACGAACGCCGGTTGCCGTCGTGGATCGCGCCCCCGCCCGCACCCACGCCGGGCACCCGTGCGGCCGTGGATGCGGATGGAGACTCGACGCGGCGCACGGTGGACCCGACAGTTGTGGCGTGGATGGGCCGGCAGGCCGACCTCATCGCTAACCGGCTGGACCAGCTCGTCGAGCAGGTCCGCATTCAGCGCCCAGCCTGGACCTCGGGCCTGGACCTCGGCGTCGACTCGGCACTGCGTCAGGTCGTGGCTTACCGCGACCGATACGCGATCACCAGCACGCACCCCCTCGGTGACCACCACACCGCGCGGGGAGCGCAGAAGCGGGCGAGCGAGAGCGCTGCAGCAGCTCTGACACTGCTCGCCGCCCGGGAACCCGAGCGCAGTGACGCACTCCCGGTGCCGAACGCTCGCGCCCGCGCGGAAGCGCCTACGGCGGCCCGCCTGCTGGAGCGGGTGCAGCGTATGCGCGAAGGTGCTGCCCGTTACGACACCGCAGCCACGCCCGCCCGCGTGCCGCTTCCAGGCGGCGACGGTACCGACGAGCAGCCTGCGGCCGCGCCGCCGGGCGACGCTGCCGACGTGGCGCGGGCCGAGGCCGAGCGGCGCCGCGAGAAGGAGCATCGGCGGCGGGACGAGCAGCGCCGCCGGGACCAGCAGCGAGGACGCGGTCCCGGGATCGGACGCTGACCGCGCGATGCCCAGGGGTGCGGTGCGGTGCCAGGGGGCTTCGCCGCCGCGCCCATCGCAGCCGTGGCCGCCCACCGCGCGAGAGGCGGACGGTCGGATCCAGCAGCGGGTCGGTCAGGCTCGACAGGTGGAGCCGAGACGCTGATCCGCTCGTCGGCTTCACGGTCGAGATGGACGGCAGGCACAGAGCGGATGATCTGGTGGGGCGCGAGGGCAGCTGGTGCGGCGGCCCAACCCGGACCGCCGCGCTTGAGCCAGCCCCCAAAGCTCCTCGGTGAGTGCGTCGCCGGCGACGGGTGTACTCGAAATGCAGTCGGCTTGGGCACCGCGTGCGCACCGTGGCCGAGGTGCGCGAGTTCGGCTGATCCGAAGGACGAGCTGGCCTTCGTCAGGTGGTGCCGGTGAGGGTCAGGGTGATCAGCACGACGTTGAGGGCGGTGATGATCCCGGCGATCGTCCAGCCGGCGATCTTCAGGCGTGGGGTGTCGACGTGCTCGCCCATGACGGCGGCGTCGCTGGTGAGGCGGATCAGGGGGATGAGCGCGAACGGGATGCCGAAGCTGAGCAGGACCTGGCTGATGACCAGGGCCCGGGTGGGCTCGAGGCCGGCGCCGAGGATGAGCAGGGCGGGGATGAGGGTGATCAGGCGGCGGGTGAGCAGCGGCACGCGTAGGTGCAGCAGGCCGCCCATGATGGTGGCGCCGGCGTAGCAGCCGACCGAGGTGGAGGCTAGGCCGGAGGCGAGCAGCCCGATCGCGAAGATCACGCCGACGACGGGGCCGAGGGCGGTGGTGATGGCGGCGTGGGCGCCTTCGATGGTGTCGGTGCCTTCGGTGCCGCGCAGGCTGGTCGCGGCCAGCAGGAGCATGCTGATGTTGACCGCTCCCGCCAGGACGAGTGCGCCGATCACGTCGACGCGGGTGATTCGGATGAGGCGGGTCAGCTCGGCGGGGCTGCTGGCGCGTCCGTGCCGGTCGCGGGTGAGGGCGGAGTGCAGGTAGATGGCGTGGGGCATGACGGTCGCGCCGATCATGCTCACGGCGAGCAGGACGGTGTCGGTGTTCTCCAGGCGCGGGAGCAGCCCGCCGAGCGCCGCGCCGGCGTCGGGAGGGGCGACGACCAGTCCGGTGATGAACCCGACGGCGATCACGGCGAGCAGGGTGATGACGGCCCGTTCGAAGTGGCGTTGGCCGTGGGTGGACTGCACCGCGAGCAGCAGCATCGAGGCGATCCCGACGATGACGCCACCGGCGAGCAGGGGTAGCCCGAACAGCAGGTGCAGGGCCACGGCTCCGCCGATGACCTCGGCGAGGTCGGTCGCGGCGGCGACCGCCTCGGCCTGCACCCAGTACAGGCGACGGTTGCGGGTGCGCAGCCGCTCACCGAGGAGCTCGGGCAGGCTGCGTCCGGTGACCAGGCCGAGCTTGGCGGACTGGTACTGCACGACCACGGCCATCACGTTGGCGAGGACGAGGACCCAGACCAGCAGGTACCCGTACCGGGCGCCGGCGGTGAGGTTCGCCGCGACGTTGCCGGGGTCGACGTACGCGACGGCCGCCACGAACGCTGGGCCGAGCAGGAACAGGCGCGTCCGCCAGCCTGGTCGGCGCTGGATCGGGTCGGTCGTCACGGCCACGGGACACCTCCGCCAAAAAGTTCGGGTATCCGAACTCTAGCGGCGCGGCTCGCCTTCGCGCATGGTTCCGCACCCCTGGTCAGCGCGACGGTCTCGTGCGCTTCGCCGTCGGTGGGGTGTCTTCTTGGTCTACCGGCCGAGGAGCGGGCGGGGGTTGACGGTGGAGCCGTTGACGTAGACCTCGAAGTGCAGGTGGCAGGCCCCGGACAGGCCGGTGTTGCCGGAGTAGCCGATGAGCTGGCCGCGGGAGACCTGCTGCCCGGCGCCGACCACGGCGCGGGTGAGGTGGTTGGAGCTCGTCATCAGGGAGTTCCCGTCGACGGTGCCGTAGTCGATCATCACCTGGTTGCCGAACCCGTTGCGCCACTCGGCCCACCGCACGCGCCCGTCTCGGGGCGCGTACAGGGGGGTGTTGCAGTAGGTGCGCAGGTCGATCCCGGCGTGCAGGCGGGTGTATCCGAGGATCGGGTGCAGGCGCATGCCGTACTCGGAGGTCACGTACATCGGGTCGATGGACGTGGGGTTGGAGAACATCGACCCCGAGACGCTCCCGGACGGTGCCGGGACGGCCGGCGGCGGCTTCTTCCCGGCAGCGGCGGCGGCCGCTGCGGCGGCGGCGCGGGCGGCCTCGGCGGCGGCGCGTTCGCGGGCGATGATGTCGGCGAGCTCGGCGGCGATCGCGTTGCGCTGGGCGTCGATCTGGGCTTGCTCGGCCTCGGCCTGGGCCTTCATGCCCGCGATGGCCTGCTGGCGGGCGGTCTGGTCGGCGATGAGGCGTTCGATCTCCGCCTGACGGGCCTGGGCCGCGGCGCGGGCGGCGTCGGCCTCGACGACCTTCTGTTCGGCCTCGATCTTGAGCTCGGTGATCCGGTCCTTGACGGCGGTCAGGCGGACCTGGCTGTTGCGGTTCGCTGCCTCGATCTCCCGGAGCTCTTCCAGGGTTCGGGTCTGGGTGCGTAGTGCGGTGGCGAGCCGGGCGGACTGGTCGACGAAGTCCTCTGTGGTCTCGGACTCCATCACGAGGTCGAGCTCGGGCATCGCGCCCTGGCCGCCCTTGTAGGCCCGGCGCGCCAGCTGCCCGATCGAGGCGCGGATCTCCTGACCGCGGGCGTCATCGGCCGCGATGGTCTCCGTGATCGCGTTCTGCTGGTCCTGGGCGTCCTGCAGGCGGGCGGCGATCAGGGCGGCCTCGCGCTGGGTGCGCTCGAGGGTTTCCTGGGCGGCGGCCAGCTCGGCCTGGGCGACCGGCAGTCGTGCCTGGGTGGCCTGCAGGTCCAGCACCGCCTGGCTCAGCTCGGCGCTGAGTCCCTCGATCGACGCCTGTAGCTCCTCCGCGCGGCGCTCGGCCGCGGCGGCCCGCTGCTCGGCGTCCCGGCGCTGGTCGGTGATCGGGTCGCCGGCCGCGGGCGGGGCAAGCGCAAGCCCGGCGGCGAGCAGGCCGGCGAGGCTGGCCGCGAGCACGCGTCTGGCTCTAGTCCCGCGGGGAACCGGTGCCGGCTGGTGCATGAAGTGGTGGTGCATGCTCGCCTCGGCCCGAGGTAGAGGACAGGAAGAGGAGCTGGGCCACCGGGAGGCTAAGCACGCCGCTCGCCGACCCGGTGGGTGGCGCGCCGATGGCGGAAGCCTTCGCCCGTTCGACTCGGGTGGGATGTGGTGTTTGGTGGCGATTCGGGGCCACGCAGGTGCGTCGTACGCTGAAGGCGAACGGGCGCCGCCGGGCGCCCGGAGCGTGCGGTGAGCCGCGCGGTCCGAGCGTGGGAGGTGGCCCGATGAGTCTTGGGGCTGCGGCGTCGAGTGTGGAGATCAGCGGTCCGGTGTGGATTCCCTCGCTGCCGCCGTCGTTGGAGACCTACCTGGCGCCCACGTTGCAGCCGGTGCCGGTGCTGCCGGCGCTGGCCGTCGTGCTCGCGGTGTTGTACCTGGCGGGTGCCATCCGGGTCTGGGCCTCGGGACGGCGGTGGTCGGTCCCGGCGACCTTGTCCTTCCTGACCGGGTGTGTCGTGATCGCGGTCGTGATGGGCGCCGGGGTCGAGGGGTACGGGCTGCGGCTGTTCTCGGTGTTCAT
This sequence comes from Cellulomonas jepli, assembly GCF_047229345.1. Lineage (NCBI taxonomy): Bacteria > Bacillati > Actinomycetota > Actinomycetes > Micrococcales > Cellulomonadaceae > Cellulomonas > Cellulomonas jepli. The sequence goes on from NZ_JBFTER010000033.1 coordinate 27,892, forward strand.
GTTCCAGCAGCTCACTCTGATGATGGCGGTGCCACCGTTGCTCGTGCTCGGCCGGCCCGGCACGCTGCTGCTGCGCGCGTTGCCGCACAACGCGGCCGGGCGGGCGGCGATGGGGGCGGCGCGCTGGGGGCTGCGGTCCCGGCTCGGGCGGTTCGCGATCCACCCGGCGTTGATGATCCCGCTGTTCCTGCTGAGCTTCTACGGGATCTACCTCAGTCCGCTGGCCGACCGGCTGCTGCGCACCTGGGCCGGGCACGTGGGTCTGGAGCTGCTCTTCCTGGTGGCCGGGATCTTGTTCACCGTGCCGGTGCTGTCCACCGATCCGCTGCCGACCCGCCAGACGCACGTCGGGCGTGCTCTGGACCTGTTCGCGGAGATGCCGCTGCATGCCTTCTTCGGGGTGGTCCTGATGATGGCCCCGGTCCCGTTGGTGGCGTTCTTCGCCTCCCCGCCGCAGGCGTGGGGTGTGGACCCGCTGCGAGAGCAGCAGGTCGCTGGCGGGCTGGCCTGGTCCTACGGCGAGGCGCCCACCCTGCTCATGCTGCTCCTGGTTTTGGCCCGCTGGCAGCGGGCCGACACCGCCCAGGCCGAGGTGACTGACCGGCAGATCGATGCGCAGGGGAACGCCGAGCTTGACGCCTACAACGCCTACCTCGCGCGCTTGAACGAGCGCTCCAACCCGGGCTGACCGGCGCGTAGCGTCAGCCACCGGCGGTTACCGTGAAGGTGTGCATGACGACGAACGCGATGAGCCGGGCCCTGGGCGGGCTTCGCGATCGACCGCCCCTGCCCAGGAGGAGCGCCTGGTCGACCGCCGGTTCCTCCTGGGCGCCGCGATGCTGGTCGTGCTCGGCGCTGTCGGGGGGACCCGGCTCGCAGCGCAGATCACCCGCGCCAGCGAAGAGCGCGATCAGGCCCCTCGCTCGGGCGGCGGCGCGACCAACGGACCTTGAGCCTCACCTTCGGCCTCGGAGCGCGACGTGAGCCCTGACGAGACGCTGGCCCGACCCGAGCCGGGCAGCGACCTCCGACACAGCCCGGGTGCGCGAGGGCACGGCCGGCGCTGGGCGGTGCTGGCCGGTGCGGTCCTGGGCATGATCGCGCTCACGGGCGTCGTGGTCGACTTCCGTGAGGATGACCGCGTGCGCCATGAGCGGATCGCGGAGTTGCTGCACCCGCCGTACGACGGCTCCTAGTCGTGGTGGGCGCCTTCATGGGGTCGGTGGCCGACGGGTTCCAGCTGGAAGGTGCAGTGCTCCATCGCGAAGTGCTCGCCCAGGCACTCATCGAGGGCGTCCAGCACGACACCGGGCCGGCCTTGGTCGATGCACTCCTCGTCGACGACCACGTGCGCCGACAGGGCAGGGACGCCGCTGGTGATGGTCCAGGCGTGCAAGTCGTGGACGTCGACGACCCCGGGGACTTCGCGGATGTGGTCGCGGACCTTGTCCAGGTCTAGGCCCTTGGGGGTGGCTTCGAGCAGGACGTCGATGACCTCGCGGAGCAGGGACCAGGCGCGCGGGATGATGAACAGCCCGATCGCGATGGAGGCGATGACGTCGGCGCGGGTGTATCCGGTGGTGGCGATGACGATGCCGGCGATGATCACGGCGCCGGACCCGACGAGGTCGCCGAGGACCTCGAGATAGGCCCCGCGCAGGTTCAGGCTCTCGCGCTGCCCGCCGCGCAGGATGAGCAGGCTCGCCAGGTTCGCGACCGCGCCGGCGACAGCGACGGTGAGCATGAGACCGGTGGCGACCTCGGGTGGGTCGTTCCAGCGTCCGACGGCCTCGACGATGACCCAGATCGCGAGCCCGCCGAGCAGCAGGGCGTTGGCCAGGGCGGCGAGGATCTCGGCGCGCTGGAGCCCGTAGGTGCGGGCGTTCGTCGCGGGCCGGGTGGCCAGGGTGGAGGCGATGAGGGCGATCGCGACGCCGGTGGCGTCGGTGAGCATGTGCCCGGCGTCGGCGAGCAGCGCGAGGGACCCGGAGACCAGGCCGCCGACGACCTGGATACCTACGACGCTCAAGGTGATGGCGAGCACCAGGATCAGGCGCTTGCGGTGCTGGCCGGTCGCGGTGCCGTGGCTGTGGGTGTGTCCGCCGCTCATGAGAGCCCCTCGATCGTGACGACGGGTGGGCGGCGCAGGCGCCCGACCCCGGGGACGAACCGGCCGACCCGGCCGGAGTACTCGATGTAGTGCTGGCCGTGAGTGCGCCGCAGGTAGGGCTCCTCGACCACACGCACCTGCAGCTCGACGGCCAGCACGAGGCACACGAGCGCCGCGGCCGACACCGGTGTGGGCACCAGCAGGGTCAGTCCGGCCAGGGCGGTGATCATGGCGGTGAAGATCGGGTTGCGGACCAGCGCGAATGCCCCGGACGTGACCAGGGCGGTGCGCTCGCCCGGGTCGACACCGATCCGCCACGAGGACCCCATCCCGGTCTGGGCGGCCAGCACGGCCCCGAACCCGAGCACCGCCACGACGGCGCCGAGCCACTGCAGCGCCGCGGGGACCTCGGCGGGTGCCGGTCCCACACCAGCGAGGGCGAGCGCAGGCCCGGCGGCGCCGAGGACGAGCGCACCGGCGAAGAGGATCCCGCCCCACCACTGGGCGGAGCCTGGTGTCCCGGACACCCCCCGGTACCCGGTGGTGCCGGTACGCCGGTGGTGCAGGAAGGTGCGGACCCCGAAGGTGGTGAGCACCCCGAGCAGATACAGGCCGAGCCCGAGGGCGGCCGCGGAGTCAGTCGTCATCGTCGTCCCCCTCCTCGTCGTCGTCCTCGACAAGCTCGCCCTCCCAGGCTTCCTTGCCCTCGTGGATCGCGAACGCGGCGATCACGAACGCCGCGACCGGGTCCAGCCACGCCGCGCCGGTCAGCTGGAACAGGACCACCCCGGCGAGGGTGGAGATGCTCAGCAGCACACAGATCCGGGTCTCGGCGGCGTCGGCGAGGATCAGGTTGTCCTTCAGGCGCGTCCCGACCTTGCGCTTCATCGCCGCCAGCACGGGCATGGCGATGATCGAGGCGACCAGCAGGGCGATGGCCAGCGGTGAGCTCTCGGGGACCTCGCCACCGACAAGGCTGCGGATACCCTCGATCGTGACGTAGGCGGCGAGGATGAAGAAGGTGACGGCGACGGCCTTGAGCGCGAGGCGCTCCTTGCGCTCGTCGGCCTCGCCGTGACGCAGCCGCGCCGACAGGCGCAGCGCGACCAGGACCCCGGCGATCGACTCGATGGCCGAGTCGACCCCGAACCCGATGACCGACACCAGCCCGGCCAGCACGCCGGCGGTGACGGCGACGGCGCCCTCGACCACGTTGTAGGCCACGGTGAACTGCGCGAGCCGCAGCCCGCGGCGGGTCAGCCGCTCGACCTCGAGGGCGTCGAGCTCACGGGTCCCGCTCACCTCGCGGCCTCCGTACGTGCCGCCGTCCCGGCCGTGGCGGCGGTGCCGAACGTGGGGCACAGCGTGACGGCGTCCCCGGTGAGCGCCAGCAGCCGCTCGGCCGCCGCGAGCAGGTCCATCAGCGCCTCGGGGTGCGTGAGGCGGAATACCGACGCCCGCCCCTGCGGCCGTGACTCGACCAGGCCGCAGTCGCGCAGGCACGCCAGGTGCTTGGACACCGTCGACTGCGCCAGCCCGAGGTGCTCGGTCAGGTCGACCACCCGGTGCTCGCCCAGGGCCAGGTGGCGCAGGATCGTCAGCCGCGACGGGTCGCTGAACCCGTGGAACAGGCACGCCGCCGCCTCCAGCGCCCGCCCCTCATCGACAACTGAAGAATCGCTACCCATCTTCGACATCGCCATAAGACGATGTTAGCGCACAGTGTGGCGGGTGGGAACCTTCGTGTGCAGCGGTGCGTTACATGGGGGAGGTGCTCGACAGGGCGATGCCGAGCCCCATCGCGACGGCCATCACCGTGAGCTCGCCGGTGGCGAGTCGGGCGAAGGGATGTCCTGACTCCGCGGAGGTGTCTAGGGCGGTGAGGGTGCTGGTGCGGTGCACCCAGCCGGCCACACCGAGCACTAGGAGCAGCGCGGTCTTGACGACCAGCAGCGTGCCGTAGGTCGAGGTCACGTCCGGGAGCCCGTCGGCGCGCACGAGGGCGCCGGCGACCCCGGAGACGGCGACCAGGACGTAGCAGACGCCCGCCAGGGTGGAGAAGCGCCGGGCTGCGGCGGGGAAGTGCTCGGCGAGCGCGCGGCGCAGCAGAGCGAGAGCTCCTAGGCCACCGACCCAGATGCACATGGCGGCGACGTGGGTGAACTGTAGGTTCACCGCGGCGTCGTGGTTGACCGCGGCGGCGGTGTGCCCGGTCAGGGCTACGGGCAGCAGGGCCGCCACCGCCACCACGCTGGTCAGGATGAGGGGGACCTCGCGGGTCAGGGACCAGGCCGCGCCGGTGGCCGCGGCGATCAGGACGGTGCTTCCGACCAGGAGCCGGCCCTGCTGGTCCTCCAGGAGGAACGTCCCGAGCCGCGGGCTGAGCGCCGCGTCCAGGGCCCCGATCCCGGCGAGCTGGGCGAAGGTCAGCACGATGACGGCTACGGAGCTGGTCATCCACGCGGCGCCGCCAGCGGCGGCGCTGCGGGCCGCGGTCTGCTGGATCGGGCTCAGGCGGTCGGCGTCGGTGTCGTCGCGGGGCAGGACCAGGGTCGACAGGACGAGCAGCCCGATCGTGGCGGCGGCCGCGGCGTCACGCAGCCCGCGCACCACCGGCAGCCCCCACCGGATTACGGGCCCGGGGTCGGCGACCTCGGCGGGGGCCAGCTCACCGGCGCCGGCCAGCACCGCCACCGCGACGAGCGGGACGACCGCCACGATCGAGGCGGTCACGGCCAGGCGGCGCGCGGGGATCACGCGGGCGGTGTGCGCCGGGACCGCGCGGCGACGACCGCGCCGGCCCCCACCACGGCGAGCAGGCCCACCAGTGCGAGTGCGCCGCCGCCGCGCATGGTGCCGGCACCGTCAGCAGCCGGGTCGCCGGGGGCCGCAATGGCCGCCGGGGTGGTGGTTTCCGGGCTGGGCGCGGTGGTGGGTGAGGTCGGCTCGGTGGTGACGGGTGTGGGCGGGGCGGGCGGGGTGACGGTGAAATCGACGGTCCCGCTGATCGGGTGACCGTCGGGGGAGACCACCCGGTAGAGGACCTGCCAGGCGTTGGCCTGTCCTGGGGTGACGGGGAGGTCGGGCACGGCGGTGGTGTCGAGCACCGCCTGGGCGCCCTGGACGGTGAGCGGGACCTCGCTGCCAGTGGCACCGTCGACGGACAGGGCGGCGGTGGCGAACTGCTCGGAGATCTCCTGACTGAACGTCAGGGTGACCGTGGCGGGGACCTCGGTCAGGGCGGCTCCCGCGGCGGGGTTGGAGCTGACCAGCCCGGTGTGCGCCGCCGCGGGCGCCGCAGCCAACACTACCGCGACGAGGAGCGCGGCCACGCTGGTAAGGCTCAGCGCGAGGGTCCGGTGGGTGGGCTGAGGGGAGTGGGCCACGAGGCCCTGGGGCGAGCGCATGTCTCTCCTGTTCACGGGGTTCACGCAAGGCGCTCCAGCCACCTTGCAACACGGGGGTGGGCGGCGCACGTGCTGCCCTGCCAGGGCGATCTGTGCCCCGCGCCGGGATGGGCGGACCGGGGTCAGACGGCTGTCTGGAAGCCGCCGATGAGTCCTTGCAGCGACTGGGTCCACGCGCTCCACAGCCCGGTGGCCAGGGCCAGCCCGATCAGGACGAGCAGTGCACCGCCGGCGCGGGCGATGAGCAGCCGGTGCCGGCGGAGCATCGTCAGGACCCGTGAGCTGCGTTCGACGCTCAGGGCGATGAGCAGGAACGGCAGCCCGAGCCCCAGCCCGTAGGCGACGGACAGGATGGCTCCACGGCTGGGTGAGCCCTCGTCCAGGGACAGGGCCATCACCGCCGCGAGGGTTGGTCCTATGCAGGGTGTCCAGCCCAGCCCGAAGACCAGGCCGAGCACGGGAGCGCCCCACAGCCCGGCGGTCCGGGTGGCGTGCGGGCGCAGGTCGCGTTGCAGGAAGGGGATGAACCCGAGGAACGATAGGCCGAGCACGATGACCACGACCCCGAGCACCTGGGTCACCGGTCCCTGCCAGCGCACCAGCGAGGCCCCGAGCGACCCGGCGAGCACACCCAAGGTCACGAACACGGCCGTGAAGCCGCCTACGAACAGTGCCACCCCGGCCAGGAGGCGCCCGCGCCGTGGACGGGCAGGCTCCGGCCCCGCCAGGTCAGCGCCGGCTTGCTCCGCGCGCCCTGGCGAGGGCCGGGTGGTGGATGCGCCGAGGGCGGCGCCGGACATGCCGCCGAGGTAGCCGAGATAGCCGGGCACCAGCGGCAGCACGCACGGGGAGGCGAAGGACACCACGCCGGCGAGCAGGGCGACCGGGACGGCCAACAGCATGGTCCCGGAGAACGCGACGGTCGCGAAGGTCGTGCCGATGTCAGCGGCCGTCAGGGCCGCGCTCACGGCGTGGGCGCCGGTTCGGCCAGGACGTCGTCGACCAGCCCTCGCAAGATCGAGGGGTCCGCGCGCCCGAGGATGCGGGCTGCGACCCGGCCCTGCCGGTCCAGGACGACCGTGGTCGGCACCGCCTGGACGGGGACCTTGGCTTGCAGGGCGGCGATCGCCTGCCCGTCGGGGTCGGCGATCGAGGGGTAGGGCACGGCGAAGGTGCGTTCGAACGCCTGAGCCGCGCCCGCGTCGTCGGTGCTGTTGATGCCGAGCAGGTGCACGCCCCGGTCGGCGTAGTCGGTGGCCAGAGCCGCCAGATCCGGTGCCTCCTCGCGGCACGGCGGGCAGGCCGCGTACCAGGTGTTGAGCACCACGACGTCGCCGCGCCAGTCGGCGACGTCGACCGGCGCGCCGGTGAAGTCGGACCCGGCCATCTCCACGGGGTCGTCGCGGTCCAGCGCTGGCCAGGACTTGGTGCTGCCGTCGCCCGACTCATACCCCTGACCCGCCACATCGGTGTCGGCGTTGGTGTCGGTCCCGCTCGTGCAGCCCACCAGCAGGGCGACCAGGGCGAGCGCCACGAGCACGCGGCCACGACGACGTCGCCAGGGAACAGGGGCGGCACTGCGGAGCACAGCAGGTCCTCCAAAACGGGGAAGAGGGGAGGCGATACGGCGGGAGGGCCGCGCTTGACGCCTGCCCCGTGGGTGACCGCCCGATCTGGCGGTCACCCACGGGCGGTCACAGGTCGTTCGGGGGCCCGCCGCGGGCCTCGAGCAGGTCCTGCAGGACGGTGATCTCGGCGGTCTGGGAGGTGATGATCGCCTCGGCAAGGCGTTGCACCTCGGCCCGGCGGGTCTGGTCGACGGCCGCTTCGGCCATCTGCACCCCACCCTGGTGGTGACGGAGCATCAGCTCCAGGAACACCCGCTCGGCCTCGACGTCGTCCGCCGCGGTCAGGCGGGCGATCTGCTCGTCGGTCGCCATGCCGGGCATCGCGGGCTGCCCGGCGCCCTCGGTCATGGTGTGGCCGGCGCCGTTGTCCTGGCTCATCCACGCCATCGGCGCACGTGAGGACGACTGCTGCAGCCCCCACGAGGACAGCCACCCATACATCTGGCCCTGCTGCTGCTGCTGGGTCAGCACGATGTCCAGCGCCAGCTGCTGGATCGCCGGGTCGGTGCTGCGGTCACGGATGAGCAGCGCCATCTCCACCGCCTGCCCGTGGTGGGCCTGCATGTCCCGAGCGAAACCCGCCTCGAGCGAGGCGTCGCCCGGCAGCGCCGGCTGCTGCAGCAACCGGCTCGCGAACAGCACCCCACCGCACAGCCCCACGATCAACGCCACCAGGACCGCCGCCACCAGGACGACGCGCGGGCGGGTGTCCGCGGCGGGCGCCGTCACAGGCCGATGCCCCCGGTGCAGGGCGCGCCGGGCTCAGGGGTGTCTTCACCCTGGATGTACTTGCCGATGAACGTCGCTAGACGCGGGTCGTCCGCGGAGTCCACCTGCAGCTGGTTACCCCAGGCGCTCGCCACGATCGGGCTGGGCAGCTCCTCACGCGGGCTGATCAGCAGGTACGGCTCAGTGCTGGCCTGCTCCGCGAGGGCGTCGACCTGCTCCTGGGTGATCTCGGGGCCGTAGGTGATCCACACCGCGCCGTGCTCCAGGGAGTGCACCCCGTTCTCGTCGACCACAGGCTCGGGGTAGACGCCGCAGTTCTGCCAGGTGCCCGAGTGGTCGCCCCCGGCGGGCGGGGTCTGCGCGTACTCGACGTCGGCCTCGACGTGGTTGGCGCTGGCGACCTCGAACTCCTCAACACCGTCGATGGGCTGCTGCTCAGCGGCCTCCTGAGCCTCCCGGTCCCGCTCGGCGTTGATGAACACGAACACGGTGGGGATCACCATGGCCAGAACGGTGAGCGTGAGCGCGATGAAGATCAACCTGGCCCGACGGGCTTCCTTGCGCTTCTGCTCGGCCTGGATCTCCAGAAGCCGGGCCCGCCGCTCGTCCCGAGGGTTGGGCTTCTTGCCGCTCATCTGCTCTCCTCGCATCACCGGCACCCGCCGCGGGCGCGCGTTCACGGTACGCGAGCAGGGCCCGGGGCCCTGCTCGCGCCTGCGTAGTGAACGTCGATGCGCAGCGAAAGGTGCCCAATCGCAGCGGAGAACTTACAACCGACCTCGATCCCCGCCGTGACGCCGGAATCAGAACCTGAGGTGGGCGGTGAGCTACTGGGTGACGTAGTCGGTGAAGTACACGGCGATCACCTCACCGTGGTACGCCTCCTTCAAGAGCCGGGTCAGCTCATCCTTGAGTGCGGTCCTGCCCTCGGGGCTGCTGACCTCCTCCAGCGTCCGTCCGGAGAACAGCGTCAGGGCCCGGTCGACAGCCTTGGACGTGTCGATGTCCTCGAGCACCTCGGCGGACAGCTGCAGGCCCAGCCCCAGACGCAGGTAACGGCCACCGGCCAGGTTCAGGCTGAACGACTCGACTGTCTGCACCTTCCCCGGCTCCGGCTCGGGCTCCACCTCTGCCTCCGCGCTGCTGGTCGACCCCGGACCCAGCACGAACCAGTACCCGGCGCCACCACCCAGGACTAGCAGCGCCACCAGCGCCATCGTGATGGCGCGCTTCCGTCCGCCGCCAGCGACGGGTGCGTCCTCCGTCGGGTTCGACGGGGGGGCCGCCGCGGACGACTTCGCTGCGATCCTGGGTCTGCTACCAACTACGCGCTGCTCGGGTGCCATCGAGTGTCGCCGCTCTTTCAAGGTTTCCGTAGGCCAGAGGCGCGGATCGGCCTCGCCTCCGCCTATCGGACTGCATGACGCGGTCCTGAGCCCGCACTGCGCAGGGACCGGAGAACGGGGCACCCGGCGCGTCCCGCGGACCCCGCAAGGCGCGACTCCGGTGACGCTCAGGTAGTGACGTCGAACCAGCGTCGCGTCGCGGGCAGCCGCCTCAGCACGAACCGGTCGAGCAGCAGGACAACCAGCAGCGACGCGCCGAACAGTGGGAGCGTGACGCCGAGCAGCACGACGCCGATCGCGAGCAGCGGTGTCGTCTTGAGAGGAAGGGTTCCGCGGGGTGCGCCGATCCGGCCCTGGCCGCGGGGTCGCCGCCGCCACCACATGAGCGGCCCGGTCACGCACATCACGACGACGGCGGCGCAGAACGCGGCGGTCAGGACCATGTTGAGCAGCCCGAAGCGGCGTCCCTCGTGCAGCGCGATGCCCTGCGCGACCGTCTTGGCCAGGGCGGGGTAGTCGTCGTACCCGTACTGCGACACGACCGTGCCGCCGAAGCGGTCGACGTGGACCGAGCGCTCCTTGCCGGGGTCGTCGAACGCGTAGCCGATCACGGTCAGCACGCCGTCCTCCTTGCGCGGCAGGGCGACCGTCATGGGGTGCGCGAGGCCCTCCTGCGCCGCGAGCAGCAGCGCGGTGTCGACGGTCGCCACCGACCGGGTCACGGCGTCGGGGTCGGTCGTCGGGACCTGGCTCGTCGGGACGGGGCTCTTGCCCTGCGCCCAGGGGACCTCGTGGCTGTGCGGCAGGGACTCGTCGAGCGTCGAGACGGGGTCGGACAGCGCGCCGTGGTCCTGGCTCCACATCGACGTCCCGGCGCCGGTCGCGAGCGACTGCACGTTCGCACCCCAGATCCCCGTCCACGGCAGCCCGCTCACCACGAGGAGCAGCAGCCCGCCGCCGACCGCGAGGCCCAGCCACGCGTGCGTGGTGCGCAGGCGGGCCTGCCCGGTGCGGGTGCGGCGCTTGCGGGCGCGGGCCGCGCGCCCGCGCCAGAACAGGTAGTACCCCGACAGCGCCATGACGATCGCCCAGCACGCCCCGAGCTCGAGCACGGCGTCCCCGACGCGGCCGGCCATCAGGTCGGCGTGCAGGCGCACCGCGGTGCCGCTGAGCGTCGTGTCGGGGTTCAGGTCGCCGAGGATCTTGCCCGTCCACGGGTCGACGAAGACGTCGAGCGGCGAGCCGTCGGCCGTCTCGAGCGAGAAGCGCAGCGGGTCGGTCTCAGTGGCCGGCTCGGTCATCGAGACCACGGTCGCGTCCGGGTAGGTCGCCGCCACCCCGATGCGGTACGGCTCGAAACCTGCGAGCTGGGCGCCCTCCGGGGGTGCGTCGACACGCATCAGGTCGGGGTGCAGCGCGGGCTCGAGCTGGAAGCGGAAGAGGTAGATCAGGCCGGTGACGGCCAGCACGAGCACGACGGGGATCACGAGGAACGACGCGTAGAAGTGCCAGCGCCAGAACGCACGGAACAGCCCGCCACTTCGCCGCTGACCAACGGGGCTGGCGGGCGGCAACTCGGGAGGCGCGAGGGTCGGGTCGTCGAGTGTGGCCATGCGTATCTCCGATGCGACAGGGGTAGTTCGTGCGAGGGTGCGCCGCTCAGCGTCCGGGTGCATGCCTCCCGGCGGGGGCGCATGAACCAGTGGACCGATGCGCTACGCGCGCCAGGAACGGGGCAGCCTTGATGGGCCCCGTAGGGGTGTCTTGACGTCCGCAGGGTCTGGTGTGCCCTAGCCGGTGCAGCCGGCAGCCCGACTCGTGACGCACCCAGGAGGTCGTCGCGAGGGCGTTCACGTGATCGTGCTCATCTCCGCACACGCCAGGTGCGAGGCCGGCGGTCTCGAGCGAGCACCGGCTCGCCGGGCCACGGTGATGCGGTACGCACCCGCGGGCGCGCGAACCGCACTCAGGCCCCGCCCTTGACTGCTCACTTCGGGAGGTTAGCTGTGACGATCGGCTGGATCGCCATGGCCTAAACGTTACGGGCGCGGCATGGATGCCGTCGGTCCCAGGACGGAACCGGCGGCCGGTGAACGCGGCAGCATGAACGGCTCCGACGGCCGGCCGGAATCGCCGACAAGGCCCTGCAGCGACTGCGTCCAGCCGCTCCACAGCCTGGTGGCCAGCGCCACGCCGATGAGGACGAGACTTGCCCCGCCAAAGGGGGCGATGAGCAGTCGGAGCCGACGCAGCTACCCCGCGTACCCGGTGTTGACGACCACCACCTCACAGCACCGGCGGTGATTTCCACCGCGGCGCCAGTGAAGTCCGTCCCGGCCAGGTCCACCGGTTTCCCTCGGCTGTCCGCCGGGCAGGTCTTGGTGCTGCCGTCCCCGGACTCGTAGCCCCGGTTGGCCACGTCGGTGTCGGCGTTGGTGTCGCTCGCCGGGGCGCCGCCGATGAGGACCACCGCCCGCCGCCGCGAGCAGCGCGCGCCGGCGCCACGTCGGGGTCCCTGCACGTTCAGAGCAAGGTCGTCCAGAACAACCAGAACTCCGCGCCGATGAGGGCCAGGACGCTCAAGGCCCACCCGGTGAGTACGACGGCGTGATACTGGCTGGCCACCTCGACCGGCCGCCGGGCCCGCCCGGCGACCGGAAGGTGACCGGCCTGCAGGTTGTGCAGCGTGGTGTACCAGAACACCGGGATCGTCACGGCCCAGACGACCATGCAGTACGGGCACAGCGCCCCGATCCGGTACAGGCTCTGGAAGATCAGCCAGTGCACGAATATCGCACCGGCAGTCGTGCCGAGCTGCAGCGCGAGCCAGAACCAGCGGCCCGGGCGCGCCCCGGAGAGCACCGCCATCCCGGCGGTGAGAACCATGGCAAAGCCGGCGATCCCGAGCAGGGGGTTCGGGAAGCCGAAGAGCTCGGCCTGCGGGGTGCTCATCACCGACCCGCAGCTGAGCACCGGGTTGATGCTGCACGTGGGGATGTACGAGGGGTTACCCAGCAGCGTGATCTTCTCCACCGTGAGCACGAACGCGGCCAGGAAGCCGATCGCCCCGCCGACCGCCAGCACCCACCCGATCGCCCGTGTCGGGAGCCCCGCCGCGAGCGTGGGCGTGCTGGTCCCGTCCACGGCGCCGACCGTCGCGGTGGGGGGTGCGCTCATCGAGCCAGCTCGGCGTCGATGAGCGCGGTCAGCTCCTCATACGTCGGCATCGAGGGGACCGTCTCCCCGTTCAGGAACAGCGTCGGGGTGCCCTGCACGCCCAGAGCGATCCCGTCGGTCTGGTCGCGGGCCACCCGATCAGCCGTCGCCCGGTCCCGCAGCGCCGCCTCGAACTTCTCCATGTCCAACCCGAGCTCGCGCGCGAAGCCGAAGAACGTCTCCTGCTGCGAAGCCTGGGTGTGGCTCCACTGCTCCTGCGTCTCGTACATCTTCTGGTACATCGCCTCGAACTGGCCCTGCTGGGCCGCCGCCTCCACAGTGAGGGCGGCCAGGCCCGAGTTCGGGTGGGCCGGGATCGGGAAGTACCGCACACCGAACGTGATCCGGCCCTCGTACTCCTCGCGGATCCGCTCCATCACCGGGAACATCGCCAGGCACGACTCGCACTCGAAGTCCAAGAACTCCACCAGCGTCACCCGCCCGTCCTCGGCGGTAGTCAGCAGGTGGGTGTCCTCACGAACCACAGGCACAGCACCCGCGGTGGGACCTTCCACCGCCCCAGACGTCGCGCCCGCCGCGCTGGGGGCGGGGGATGCGGGGCGGTTCACCAGCAGAGCGACGACGACCACGACCACGAACACGCCGAGCATCGTCAAGGAGATCTTCGCGTTCCGGGTCATCGTCTCGTTCTCTGTCGGGAGCGGGCGCTGGCAGCTACGGCACGTCCGCGCAACGATACAGTCGGGGCTGAACTCTCCCGTAGACGCGAGTCGGCATCCGGCCCCCTCCTCTCAGTACAGGTTTTCGTGTATCGTCGCGGCATGGAGACCGTCGCGCTGACCCACACCGCGGCCTTGGCCCGGCTCGGACATGCACTGTCGGACGAGACCCGCGCTCGGATCCTGCTCGCGCTGCGGGAGGCGCCCGCCTACCCCTCCGACCTCGCCGACGCGCTCGGGGTCTCCCGCCAGGTCATGTCCAACCAGCTCGCCTGCCTGCGCGGGTGCGGCCTGGTCGAGGCCATCCCGGACGGGCGACGGACCTGGTACCGGCTGACCGACCCGCACCTCGCGCCGGCGCTCGGTGAGCTCCTGCGCCTGGTCGTGACCGTCGACCCAACATGCTGCGCGGCCGAGGGGTGCACCTGCTCATGACCGACATCACGATCGGCCAGCGTCCCCTGAGCCTCGAGCGGCGCGGCGTGCTGACCCGGCGGGTCCGCTGGATCGTCGCGGCGACGATCACCTACAACGTCATCGAGGCCGTCATCGCCATCACCGCGGGGCGAGCCGCGTCGTCCGCCGCGCTCATCGGCTTCGGTCTCGACTCCGTCGTCGAGGTGCTCTCGGCGGCGGCCGTGGCCTGGCAGTTCTCCACCCCCGACCACGAACGGCGCGAACGCACCGCGATGCGAGTGATCGCCCTGTCGTTCTTCGGCCTCGCCGCGTTCGTCACCATCGACGCGCTGCGCACCCTGCTCGGGGCAGCCACACCCGAGCACTCCACCGTCGGCATCATCCTGGCCGCCGTCAGCCTCGCGGTGATGCCGTTCCTGTCCTTCGTCGAACGACGCACCGGACGCGAGCTCGGCTCGGCATCCGCCGTCGCCGACTCCAAGCAGACCCTGCTGTGCACGTACCTGTCCGCGGTCCTCCTGGCCGGGCTGCTGCTCAACAGCACCCTCGGATGGACCTGGGCCGACCCGCTCGCCGCCCTGATCATCGCCGCCGTCGCCGTCAAGGAAGGCATCGACGCCTGGCGAGGAGACGCCTGCTGTGTCCCGCCCACCACTACGAGCGCCTCGGTCGACGCCCGTAGCGAATCCCGTGGCGCCTCGCCCTGCACGGACGGCTGCTGCTCCTGAGGTCATCGAGCGGGCTGGCGGCTACCTCACGGCCCGCTATGCCATCGACGCCACGCCGCCCTGCGCGTGCGCCGGGGGGACCCTCGATTCTTGGCTAGAACCCTACTCGGCGGCGCACTTTGACCTGTGCGCGGTTCTTCTGCCAGATGCACTCCGCGGAGAGACCGGTCGAGGTATGGCGAGGCGTCGTAGGCGTTCTAGACGGTACGGAGTACTTACGGCAGGGCCGGCCGCCCGTTCCCGTCGGGGGAGGATCCGACGGGAACCGTCGGCACTCGGGGGAAGAGCCGCGCGAGGACGTCGGCGAGGGTGATCACCCCGCGCAGGGTCCCGTCGCTGACCACGACGGCGAGGTGGCTGCGGGTCTCCCGCATCGAGGTCAGCGCGGCGTACACGGGCGTGCCCGCCTCGAGCGCGAGCACGGGCCGCATCAGCTCGCGCACGGGCCGGTCGGCGGGCTCGACGAGCGTGTCGCGCACGTGCACGACCCCCTGGGCGGAGCCGCGGCCGCCGACGAGGACGCGCAGATGACCCGAGGTCCGGGTGGCGTCCTGGACGTCCGCGGCGGTCGCGGTCACCGGGACGGCCGTCGGCCGCGAGCCGGCGCCAAGCAGGTCCTGGACGGTGAGGTCCTGGAGCTTGAGGGCGCCGGAGAGCTGCGCGAAGTACGCCGGTTCGAGCGCCCCGACGTTCGCGGAGTGCTCGAGCAGGTGACGCAGGTCCTCGGGGTTCTGCCCGGCGGCCACCTGGGCGGCCGGCTCGACGCCGACCTTGACCACGCACCGGTTGGCCACGTCGTTCAGCGCCACGAGCAGCGGGCGGGTGACCCACATGAACGCGCGCATCGGGAGCGCCAGCACGGTCGCGGAGGTCTCGGGGTGGGCGATGGCCCAGGACTTGGGCGCCATCTCGCCGACGACGAGGTGCAGGAACGTGACGATGAGCAGGGCCAGCAGGAACCCGGCGGCGTCGGCGAGCCACGGAGCCAGCCCCCAGGCCTCGAAGAGCGGCGTGAGCCAGTGGTGCACGGCCGGCTTGGTGATCGCCCCGAGCGCCAGGGTGCACGCGGTGATCCCGAGCTGGGACCCGGCGAGCAGGACGGTCAGCTCGGTCGAGCTGCGCAGGGCCGCACGCGCGGACCGGCTGGTGGGCGCGGCGTCCTCGAGCCGGTGACGCCTGGCGGCGAGCAGCGCGAACTCGACGGCGACGAAGAACGCGCTCAGCGCGATCAGGGCGACCGTGACGGCGGCGACGATCCCGGGGTCGCTCACCGGTCGTCCTCCTGGGCGTGGGTGCCGGCGTCGGTGGTCGCGGGCGGTCCGGCGGGGACGGTGACGCGCACGAGGGCCGGGACGCGCCGCTCGAGCTCGAGCACCTCCACGCGCATCCACACCGGTGCCGGCTCGTCGGCGTGGGCCAGGTCGGCGGGGTCCGGGGGCAGCTCGACGTGCACCACGTCACCGGTCGCGGGCAGGGAGCCGTGGTGGGCGATGACCAGGCCGGCGATGGTCTCGTAGCCGTCGCGCGGCAGGTCGTGCCCGACGGCGCGCTCGACCTCGTCGATGTGCACGTCGCCGGCCATGACCCAGATCCCGTCGTCCGCGACCGGGGCGAGGGTCGGGGTGGCGGGGTCGTGCTCGTCGGTGATCTCCCCGACAAGCTCCTCGGCCAGGTCTTCCAGGGTCAGCACCCCGGCGAAGCCGCCGTACTCGTCGATGACGCACGCCAGCCGGTTCCTCGACCGGGTGAGCTCGCGCAGGGCGTCCGGGAGCGTCATGGACGCGGCGAGCATCAGCGGGGGCCGCATGAACGTCGCGGCCAGCGACCGGTCGCCCTCGACACCGGCGAGCACGTCGTCGAGGTGCACGACGCCGACGACCTGCTCGTCGTCGGTCAGGACCGGGTACCGGGAGTGACCGGTGGCCATCCGCGCGCGGACCTGGGCCAGCGTCTCGTCGGCGTCGACGACGTCGACGTGGGCACGGGGGATCATGGCGTGCTCGACGTCGCGGCGCGGGAAGTCGATGATCCGGTCCAGGAGCACCGACAGCTCGGCCGGGAGGTCACCGCTGTCGCGGGACTCCTCGACGATGTGCTCGAGGTCCCGCACCGTGGCGGAGTGCTCGACGTCGTGAACCGGCTCGATGCGCAGCGCGCGCAGCAGGAGGTTCGACGCGGCGTCGAACACCCG
>NZ_JBFTER010000034.1:0-41440 GCF_047229345.1 Cellulomonas jepli
TTTCATGCACACGCATAGGGGCCTGCTCCGTGCTACTCATGCGCCAGATGATGAAGCACCGCGCGCCGGGCGCGCCCCGCGACGCGCCGCGGGCGTCGCGCGCCGGCGCCGCGGCCGTCGGCACGTCGCGGACGACCCCCCGTCTCCCCGCCCGCGGGCCGACGTGCACCGGCGTGCGGCGGCTCCGCAGGTCCGGGGTCCGGACCGTCGACGCCCGGACCGTCGACGACGCCCTCGAACGGCAGCCCGGCGACCCGGGGAGCACGCTGCGCCGGTGCGGTCGACCGCCCGGACCTGCCGGCGTGACGGTGCGCGCTCATCCCGCCAGGCTACCGATCCATCACGTCGCGTGATGCGTCGACCCGCGATCCTGTCGTTGTGTGATGCGCGGCCGTCGGGACACGATCGGAGCATGCCGCTCACCACGACGCCTCTGGCCGACCTGCGCGCCGCGTTCACCCCGGTCGCCGGCTACCTCGACGCCGCGACGCTCGGCCTGCCGCCCCGCGCCGGGGCGGACGCGCTCCGCGACGCGCTCGACGCCTGGCAGTCCGGACGCGCCGACGCCGCCGCCTACGACGCAGCGGTGCGCAGGTCCCGCGCGGCCTACGCACGGCTCGTCGGCGTCCCGGTGGAGCACGTCGCCATCGGTGCGCAGGCGTCCCCGCTCGTCGGGCTCGTCGCCGCGGGGCTCCCCGACCGCGCCGAGGTGGTGGTCGTCGACGGGGACTTCACCTCGGTCGTCTTCCCGTTCCTCGCGCACGCCGACCGCGGCGTCCGGGTGCGTCACGTGGCGCTCGACCGGCTCGCCGACGAGGTGCGCCCCGGCACGGACCTCGTCGCGTTCTCGCTCGTGCAGTCGCGCGACGGCCGGGTGGCCGACGCCGACGCGGTGTGCGCCGCGGCGGCCGCGGTCGGGGCGCGCACGCTGTGCGACACGACGCAGGCCGCCGGCTGGTTCCCCGTCGACGCCGCGCGGTTCGACCTGACCGTGTGCTCCGCCTACAAGTGGCTGTGCGGCCCGCGCGGCACCGCCTTCCTGACCGCCCGGCCCGAGGTCGCCGCGTCGCTGCGCCCGCTGCACGCCGGCTGGTACGCGGGAGCCGACGTGTGGGCCTCCGTGTACGGCCCGGACATGACGCTGGCCCCCGACGCCCGGCGGTTCGACGTCTCGCCCGCGTGGCTGTGCTGGGTCGGGCTGGCGCCCGCGCTCGAGCTGCTCGCCGGGGTCGACCCGCAGGAGGTCCTCGCGCACGACGCCGGCCTCGCGGACGCCCTGCGCGCACGGCTCGGGCTGGAGCCCACCGGGAGCGCGATCGTCGCGCTCCCCGACGCGACCGGGGCGCTGCGGACCCGCCTCGCGGAGCACGGGGTGCGGGCCGCCGGGCGCGGGGGCGGCGTGCGGCTCGCGTTCCACGTCTGGTGCACCGAGGCCGACGTCGAGCGGGCGGCCGAGGCGGTCGTCAGCGCCCGCACGCGCTGAGCACGAGGCGGGCGGCGGGGGCGCGCCCCCGAGCCGTCAGCCGGGCCGCACCTTCGACGCGAAGTGCTCGCGCACCGTGAGCTCGGCCTCCTTGCCGAACATGCAGTAGTCGTCGTTCCGCGCCGCCTCCGCCTCGTCGTACAGGCTCGCGGGCCAGTCCCACAGCATGAAGCCCTCGACCCAGTCACGCCGCCCGGTCGCGGCGAACGCCGCCTCGTACCAGGCGCGCTGCGCAGCCTCGCTCGGCTCGCCGGGCAGCGCCCAGTCGTTCGGCAGCGCCGGTGAGCCGGTGCGGCTCGGGCAGCCGGCCTCCATGAAGAAGAACGGCTTGCCGTGCGCGCGCACCACGGGCTCGATGCGGTCGAGCTGGTTCTCCCAGTCGTCCACCGGGTAGTAGCCGCTCGACGAGATCACGTCGACGGCGTCCCACCACGTGACGCGGTCCTCCTGGTACTTGTCGCAGTTGTACGTGACGAGCCCGGAGTACACGGCGCGCACCTGCCGGACCAGCTCGCGCCACTCGGCCTCGCGCCGGTCCGTCTGCACCATCTCGCAGCCGATGCAGAGCATCTCCGCGCCCTCCTCCTCGGCGATGCGGGCGTGGTGCACGACGAACTCGGTGTAGCTCGCGAACCACTCGCTCCACTTCGGCTCGCACGGCACGTCGTGGTCGAAGAAGTTGATGTGCGCGCGCCACGTGCCGTCGGCGCAGTTCACGACCGGCTTGAGCACGACCGCGAGCCCCCGCTCGTGCGCCCCGCGGATCGCCGCGCGCACCTCGTCGTCGGTCACGGTGGGCTCGTCACGGAACCGGATCTCGGTCGACTGCGGGGTGTCCTGCAGCGTGAAGAACGTGATCGCCGTCCACGTCACGCCGAGCCGCTCGACCATCAGGGACATCGAGCGCTCCGCCCCGGGCCCGGTCCAGCCCCCGCGCCGGGAGCCCCAGCCCCACGTCATCCCCGCGATCCAGCCGTCGAGCTGCGTCATCCGTGCACTCCTCGTCGAGTCGTCGCCGCCACGCCCGACGTCGCGGACCTCCGCTCCGTCGCGCGCGAGGGACACGGTACGTCGCCACCGTCCGCCGGGCCCGCGCCGCGGTGCATCACGCGTGCCCCCGTCGACTCCTCCTCTCCGGAGACCCCCGTCGCGCCCGGCCTCGCCCGGCGTGGCGCCGAGGCCGTGTCGGAGGTCGGAGAGACGCTGGGAGCTCACGAGGAGGGGTGGGTCATGGCCGGAGCGGACGACGACCTCAGGGTCGACGAGGTCACGGACGAGGTGCGCGCCGCGTACGCGGCGGCCACGTGGTTCGAGCTGGCCCGTGCGACGTCCGAGGCGCACCAGGCGGCCGAGCGCCACGGCGCCCGCGAGCCGGGGGCCGACGCCCGTCGCGCCCGCTACGCCGCGCTGCGTGCGCTGCTCGACGAGGCGACGGAGAACGTGAGCACGCACTGCCTGCACGCGAGGCTCTGAGTCCGCGCACGTCCCGCACGGGCGCTCCCCCGTCGCCCGGTCGGCCCGCTCGCCCGTGCTCACGCGCGGCGGGCACCCGGCCGGTCATCGTCCGCCCGTGCTCAGCGCACGGCGGGCACCCGGCTCGTCGCCGTCCGCTCGTGCGGGTGCTCGGCGGCGCGGCCCTGGAACGCGAGGACCGCCGGGTTCAGGACGTGGCCGTCGCGCACCTCGATCGCGCGGCGCAGCGTCTCGTCGCGCGCCCACGCGTCCGGCCCTCCCATGACTCCCGCGAGGAACGGCAGCACCGCCTCGCTGATCTCCCACGACGCCGAGCTCCACAGGTAGGACGGGCTGTGGTCGACGGCGTAGTAGGTGACGTGGTCGCCGACCTCGAACGCCGGGTCACGGAACGAGGTCGGCCGGGCCCACTCGAAGCCCATCCCGGCGTCGCACGAGACGTCGACCACGAGGCTGCCCCGCCGGAACGCCGCGAGGTCCTCGGTGCGCAGGTAGACCACCGGGTGCTGGGGGTCCTGCAGCGTGCAGTTGACGACGACGTCGTGCCCGGCGAGGAGCTCCGCGACCGCCACGCGCCCCTCCCCGGTGTCCACGTGGCCGTCCGGCTCGAGGTGCACGATCCGGGTCTGGTGGATCGGCGCCCCGACCGCGGCGACGCCCCGGTGCGTCACGACCTCGACGTCGTGCACCCCGTGCGCGAGGAGCGCGGTCACCGCGCCGCGGGCCGTGGCGCCGAAGCCGAGGACCACCGCGGACAGCCGCCGGCCGTAGTCGCCGGTCAGCCCGACGAGCTGGAGCGCGTGCAGGACGGAGCAGTACCCGGCGATCTCGTTGTTCTTGTGGAAGACGTGCAGGCCGAACCCGCCGTCGTCGGCCCAGTGGTTCATCGCCTCGAACGCGAGCAGGGTCAGCCCGTGGTCGATCGCGACCTGCGTGAGGGCGACGTCCTGGACGCAGTGCGGCCAGCCCCACAGCACCTGGCCCGCGTGCATCGCCTCGAGGTCCTCGACCTGGGGCTTCGGCAGCAGCACCACGTCGGACTCCGCGATCACCTGCGCGCGGGGCGCGAGCCCGCCGACGAGCAGGGCGAGCTCCGCGTCGGGCACCCCGAGCCGCTCGCCGTAGCCCTCCTCGAGCGTGGTCCTCGCGCGCAGGCCGGGGTCGATGCGCTCGAGGTGCGCGGGGTGGATCGCGAACCGCCGCTCGTCCTCCTTGCGTGACGTCGAGATGACACCCAGGCTCAGCGGACCCATCACGTGCCCCCCTCGGAGGGGTCGCGACGACCCCGTGCCGCGAGCGTACGCCCGGGCCGGGAGAGTGAGGCGCTCGTCACATCCCGGGCGCTGCCGATCGGGTGCTCGTGCCGGATTTACGCGGGGATCTCCCGTTCTCGGCGTGACCCACGTCATCCCTTCGGGTGATCGTGCGACCTGGACACGTGTTCACCCGTGACCTTGCCGTGACATATCGCGAGGGCCGTGCCTAACATCGTCGCGCCCCACCCTCCTGGGGCGGCCTGAGGTGGATCGCCGAGTCCTGCCACCACCCGCGGTCAGTTCGAGTCTCGCTGGCAGGAGCGGGGGACCCACTTGTGGGCATCCGTGCGGTGTCCTTGGGGTGAAGCCGGTCGAACCTGACCGGCCGGGCGTTCTCCAGCCCGAACCCGACAGCTCACCTCGTAGGCGTCTGGAGAGGTTCTGCATGCCCTCGAGCACGTCTCACGGCCGTCGCCGGTCACCCGGTCGTCCGACGACCCCCCTCACCGACCTCGCCACGGCCACCAGCGCCGGCATCGCCACGGCGGGTCGCCGCTCGGCGGTCGTCGCGGCCGGCTCCGGCCTCATGATCGGCATGGTCGCGGTCCCCGCCTCCGCCGAGGGCAGCAGCGCCGGTGGCGCCTCCCTCGCCGCGGTCGACAGCACCGTCCTCACGGCCTCGGCCCGCGCGATCCTCGAGACCTCCCCGGTCGTCGCGGCAGCGCCCGACGCGGTGTGGGGCTTCGACGCCCCGACGCTGACCGCCGTCACGCCGCCGCCCCCGCCGGAGCCCGAGCCCGAGCCGGAGCCCGTCGTGGAGACGCGCGCCGCGAGCACGTCGCGCAGCGCCGCGCGTGCCGCCGTCGTCGAGGAGGCCCCCGCCGAGGAGGAGGCCACCGCGGTCTCCGTCCCGGCCTCGGCCGTCGGCAACGCGATCGTCGAGATCGCGGCCCGGTACGTCGGCGTCCCGTACGTCTCGGGCGGCACGACCCCCGACGGCTTCGACTGCTCGGGCTACACGTCCTACGTGTTCGCGCAGGTCGGCATCACGCTCCCCCGCACGTCGGGCGAGCAGCGCTACGCCGGCACCGTCGTCTCGCGGGCCGACGCCCAGCCCGGTGACCTCATCTGGTCGCCCGGCCACATCTCGATCTACGCCGGCGACGGCATGCAGCTCGACGCGCCCCGCCCGGGCAAGACGATCCAGCTGCGCTCGATCTGGCAGTCCAGCCCGGTCTTCATCCGGGTCGGCTGACCTCAGCGTCCGCACGGCACGAGAGCGCCCGCCCCTCCGGGGGACGGGCGCTCTCGTCGTTCCCGGGCGCGCCGCCTCAGCGCACGCGGTAGGTCTCGACGAGCCGGTCCATGAGCGCGTCGAGCCGCGCGTCGACGACCTTGCGGGTCGGGTCGGCGTCGAACCAGTCGACGATCTCGCGTGCGCCCCGCTCGAAGGGCACGGTCGCGCGGTAGCCGGGGACGACGCTGCGCACCTTGGTGTTGTCGAAGACCATCGAGTGCGCCTTGTCGCCGAGCAGCCCGGCGCCCCACTCGGGGTCGTGGGACGCGATGACGTCGGACGGCACGTGCACGATGCGGGCCTCGACCCCGGCGGCGGCGGCGAGCGCGTGCGTGATCTGGTCCCACGTGAGCACGTCGTCCGACGTCAGGTGGAACGCCTCCCCGAGCGTGCGCGGGTGGCCGAGCAGCGGCACGAACCCCTGGGCGAAGTCGGTGTGGTGCGTGAGGGTCCACAGCGACGTCCCGTCCCCGTGCACCACGACCTCCTTGCCCTGGCGCATCCGCTCGAGGGCCGTCCAGCCGCCGTCGAGCGGCACGAGCGTGCGGTCGTACGTGTGCGAGGGCCGCACGATCGTCGCGGGGAAGCCGTCCTCGCGGTACGCCCGCACGAGCAGGTCCTCGCACGCGATCTTGTCGCGCGAGTACTGCCAGTGCGGGTTGCGCAGCGGGGTCGACTCTGTCACCGGCAGCCGGGCCGGCGGCGTCTGGTACGCCGAGGCGGAGCTGATGAACACGTACTGGCCGGTGCGCCCGGTGAACAGCTCGACGGCGGTCCGCACGTGCTCCGGGGTGAAGGCGACCCAGTCGACGACGGCGTCGAACTCCCGGTCGCCGAGCGCCTCGCGGACCGAGGCCGGGTCCCGGACGTCGGCGCGCACCGTCCGGACGCCGTCGGGCAGCGGGCGCGTCGTGCTCTCGCCGCGGTTGAGGACCGTGAGGTCGAGGCCGCGCTCGACGGCGAGGCGGGTGGAGGCGGAGCTGATGATGCCGCTGCCGCCGAGGAACAGGACCGAGAGAGCACTCATGACGGCACGCTAACCCGGACGGCCGGGGAGTGACGGAGATCACGGCGGCATAACGATGTGAGCCGATCCGGGGCCAAGTACCTAGTACCGACTGTTCGCCGTATCCGTGGCGCTGCTAGACAGTGGTCGCTCCGCTCCGGTGGGGCGGACCGGCAACGACGCCGGCTGCCCCGCCGGACGGCCGCGCTCCCCCACCCGCTCGCGGCCCACCACCGCGAACCGACGCACAGCACCGCGACACCCACGCGCGGCCACCCCGCTCCACGAGGGGCCGGTCGCACGGTCCCGCACGCCCTCGTGCGCCCCCGGGCGCACGCACCACACCGAGGTGGTCATGACACGTCCTCTGCTCGCCGGGTCCGTCCTCGCGGCTCTCGCCGCCGTCCTCGTGCTGCTCACCGGGGTGCTCGGCCCCGAGACGCAGGCCGTCGCCCTGCTCGGCACCGCGCTCGGTGGCGCCCTCGGGCTCGTGCCCGACCGCTCCCCCGCACAGCGCGCCGGCGCGTTCGCCGCGGGCCTCGCGGCCGCCTGGGTGGGGTACCTGCTGCGCGCCGCGCTGCTCCCCGACGCCCCGAGCGGCCGCGCCGTGGCCGCGCTGCTCGTGGTGCTCGCGTGCACGCTGCTCGCCGCCGGGACGCGCGGGGCGCTGCCGCTCTGGGCCGCGCTGCTCGGCGCCGCCGCGCTGGCCGGCGCGTACGAGGCGGCGTACACCGCCGACCCGTCGGGCGTCGTGGGGACGTCCCCGGCCGCGGCGACCGCGGTCCTGCTCGCCGCCGGCGCGGGCTTCGTCGCGACCTCGCTGCTCGGCGCGACCCTCGCCCGGGACGGCGCCGCCCCTCCCGCCCCGTCGGCACCCGCCGACGAGGCCGCCCACGGGCACACCGCCGACCCGCGTCCCGGCCGGCGCCCCCTCCAGCTCACCGAGGAGTCCTGACGTGCGTCCTCTCCCCTCGCGCCGCCGCCCTGCACCCCGCCCGGCAACCAGCCGCACCGCCGCCCGCCGCGGCGCCGTGAGCGCGCTCGCCGCCCTGACCGCGCTTCTGGCCGCGAGCCCGTCGCTCGCCGCCGCACCGTTCGCGAGCACGACGGACGACGACGTCGTCGTCACGAACACCGAGACGGTGCAGGCGCGGCTCGACGCCTCGGGGATGGTCCGCGAGGCACGCGTGTACGAGCAGCTGACCTTCACGGGCAGCGGGTCGGCCAGCGTCGAGAACCCGGTGTCCGAGCGCGGCCTGCGCAACCTCGACGGGTTCGGCGGGCTGGCCGTGCACGACGGAGCGCTGCGCACGTCCGTGGACGTCGACGGAGCCGAGCGCCGGCGGACCGTGAGCGACTTCGCCGGCGACCTGCCCCTGGGCGTCGAGGTGACCTACCGGCTGGACGGCGAGACGGTCGCGCCGCGCGACGTGCTCGGCCGCTCGGGCCTGCTCGAGGTCCGGTACACCGTGACGAACCTGACGGCGCGCGACGCCTCGGTGGAGTTCGCCGACGGCACCGGCGGCACGGGCTCGGAGACCGCCGAGACGGTCGTGCCCCTGGTCGGCCAGCTGGTCACGACCCTGCCGGCGGGGTTCACCGCGGTCACGTCCGACCAGGCGAACATCTCGGGCGACGGGCGCGGCGGTACCCGGCTGACCTACCAGATGACCCTGTTCCCCCCGATCGGGGCCACCACCCTGGAGCTCGGCTACACCGCACGCATCTCGCGGGGGGTCGTCCCACCGGCGACGATCACCGCGCTCCCCGTCTCGCCGCTCACGAGCGCGTCGTTCAAGGGCGGCTCGGCGAGCTACGCGAGCGGCGCGCAGAGCGGCGCGGACCTCGCCGCAGGGGCGCTCGAGATCGACGCGAACCTGCTGCGCCTGCACGACGGCGCCCAGGAGCTGCTCGGCGGGCTGGTGCAGCTGCGCGACGGCGCGGCGGAGCTGTCGACCGGGCTCGCGGAGGCGGCGCCGGGTGCCGACACACTCGCAGCGGGGCTGGACACCGCGGACGCGGGAGCCGGCGACCTCTCCGCCGGCTCCCGGCGCGTCGACGCCGGGACGAAGGAGCTGGCGGCGGGCGCGTCGCGCGTCGACGCCGGCGCGCAGGAGCTGGCCGACGGTGCTGCGCGCACCGCGACCGGAGCGGGGGACGTCGCCGCCGGCGCCCGTCGGACGGACACCGGCGCGCAGGCCCTCGCCACGGGTGCGCGCGCCGTCGACGACGGCTCGCTCTCGGTCGCCGAGGGCAGCGCCCGCCTCGACGCCGGGCTCTCGACCGCAGCAGCGCAGGTTCCGCGGCTGCTCGGGGGGCTCACGGAGCTCGACGCGGGCCTGACCCGGGTCGACCGCGGGCTCGCCGAGCTCTCGGGTGCCGTCGGGATGCTGCCCACGAGGACCAAGGCTCTGACGGACGGGGTCGCGCAGCTCCGCCGGGCGATCGGCGACACGTCGACGAGCGGCACGCTGGTGCACGGGACGGAGGCGGTCCGCCAAGCGCTCGGGCTGGCGGTCACGGGCCTCGGTGAGCTCCAGACCGGCACGGACGTGGCGCGCGGCCAGATCGGGTCCGGCGCGGACCTCCGGGCGACCGCCGCGACGCTGCGGGACGCGGCCGCGACGCTGCCCGAGGAGCAGGACCGGGTGAAGGAGACCCTCGTCGCCTCCGCGGCGAGCCTCGAGGCGCGTGCGGCGACCCTCGACACGGCGGCCGACGCGAGCGCGCTGGTCGGCGGCGGCCTCCGGGACCTCGCGACGCAGCTCCAGGCCGGCGTCCTGCCCGGCGTCGCCCGGATCGAGTGCGGGTTGAGCTCCACCGCCCTGCCCGGCGTGTGCGAGGCGGAGCGACCCGGGCTGCTCCAGGGACTCGGCGCGGTCGACGCCGGTCTCGGCACGCTGACCACGACGGTCGTCGGCGAGGTGCAGGGCGCGATCGGCTCGGCGACGGACACCGGGGAGGCCGAGACGCTCCGCGGCGGCGTGCACGCCGTGCAGGGCGGGATCGCCCAGCTCGGCACGCGCGGCGCGACGCTCGTGGGTGGCCTCCACGAGCTCTCGACGGGCGCCTCGTCGCTCCGCGGCGGCGCGGCCACCGTGGCTGCGGGCGCGGACCGGGTCGCGACCGGGGCGTCGGAACTCGCGACGGGCACGAACCAGGTGTCGGCCGGGGCGGCGCGGGTCGCCGACGGCACGGGCCAGGTCGCGGCGGGGTCGTCCACGCTCGCCGCGGGGGCGTCGCAGGTGGCCGCAGGGGGCACGAGGCTCGGGGCGGGCACGTCTGAGCTCTCCTCGGGCGCTGCCACCCTGGCCGCCGGGACGGGACGCCTCGCGTCCGGTGCGGACGAGCTCGCGGCGGGCATCGGCCGGGCAGCGGAGGGCTCGAGCCTCGTCGCCGCCGGCCTCGTCTCCGCGGCGGACGGCGCGCCCGCGCTGGTCGACGGTGCGCAGCGCCTCTCGACCGAGGGCACGTCGCTGCTCGTCGAGCGGGGCAAGGACACCGCGAGCGACTACGGCGTGAAGTACGCCGTGATCGAGGCGGGCGCCGAGCGGGCCGCCGCCGAGGGCATGGCCTTCGGTGCACCCGAGGGTGCCGCGGGCGCGACGGCGTACTCGCTCGAGATCGCGGGCGTCGACGGCGCGGGGGCGCGGAGCCTCGGCCGGGGCGTCGCCGCGGTCGCGCTGTTCGCGATCGGGGCGGTCGTCGCCGGCCTGCTCGGACGGCGCACCGCCTGAGCCGCCCGGGCGCGCCCGGGCCCGAGACGCGCCCGGCACCGGGATCCCCCCTCCTGGTGCCGGGCGCCTCCCGTGCTCGCCACCGGGCCCGGTGCACCAGGGCACCGGAGCACCGGGGCGTCGGGGTACCAGAGCACCGGACGGCCGGCGCAGCGGCACTCCGGCCGCCGCTGGTGAGCGGTGCGCCGCGCGCGATCGTGCCGCGACGGCATGACAACGTTGTCTGATCGGGTGGCCCGCCACTACGCTCGTGCCATGACATCGATGTCAGACCCGCCCGACGAGACGCTGCACCGGCGGACCCGCGCGACGATGCGCGACGTCGCCGCGCTCGCCGGGGTCGGCATCAAGACCGTCTCGCGGTGGGCCAACGGCGAGACCGGCGTCTCGCCCGCGACCGCGACGCGCGTCGCCCGGGCCGCCAGCGCGCTGCGGTTCCAGCCGGACCTCGTCGCGGGCAACCTGCGGCGGACCGGCGGGCGGTCGATGAGCCTGGGCCTGATCCTCGCGAGCGTCGACAACCCGTTCTGCGCGGCGATCCACCGCGCGGTCGAGGACGTGGCCGGCAGCCGCGGCGTCGCGGTCTTCTCGGCGAGCACCGACGAGGACCCGCGCCGCGAGCGCGCGCTCGTCGCCGCCTTCACCTCGCGCCGCGTCGACGGCCTGATCCTCACCGCGACGGCGAGCGACCACCGCCACCTGCACGCGGCCATCGAGACGGGGACGCCGGTCGTGCTCGTCGACCGGGCGCCCGGCGGGCTCGGGGCCGACGTCGTCGTGGTGGACAACGTCGAGGGCGCCGCCGCCGCGACCGGGCACCTCGTCCGGCACGGGCACCGACGCGTCGCGCACCTCGGCGACCTCTCGGTCATCGTCACCGCACGGGAGCGGCACGCGGGGCACCTGCGGGCCCTGCACGCGGCGGGGGTCCCGCTCGACGACCGGCTCGTCGTCCCCGGGCTGCGGGGTGTCGAGGCGGCGCACGCCGCGACGCGGGCGCTGCTGACCTCTCCCGAGCCGCCGACGGCGCTGTTCACGAGCCAGAACCTCGTCACGATCGGCGCCATCCGCGCCCTGCGCGAGCTCGGCGCCCAGCACACCGTCGCCCTCGTCGGCTTCGACGACTTCGCCCTCGCCGACCTCGTCGACCCCGGCATCACCGTCGTCGCCCAGAACCCCGCCGACATCGGCCGCGCCGCCGCCGAACGCGTCTTCGCCCGCCTCGCCGACCCCGACCTGCCCCCCGAACGCATCGCCCTGCCCACCCGGCTCGTCGAACGCGGCTCCGGCGAGATCCCCCCACCCGACTGGACGGGCGCCTGACCTGGCGTCGCGACCCCCGGCGCCTGAAGTGGGGTCGCGGCCACCCGGCGCCTGAACTGGGGTCGCGGCCACCCGGCGCCCGACGCGGCTCGTGGGCTCGCGCCCGGCCGGTCTCCACCGAGGACCCCGGCGTGCCGGAGCCAGGTCCCGGCGACTGCACGGCGGGCTGCCGAGCCGGATGCGCGCCCAGAGGCAGGCGAGGGCCCGGCCCGCCACCGACGACGACCTCGCCCGCGCCACCCCGCCCGTCGCGCAGCGGACCGGCGGCACCCGCACGCGCCGCCGCCGGACCTCCCCAGCGGACCGGCGACGGCGCGGCGCGGCACGTCAGCCCAGCGGCTGCACCGTGAGACTGCGGACCCGCGCCTCGCCACCCTCGGCGAACAGCGCGACCCCGTCGCTCGTGAGCGCCGGGTAGACGAGGTCGGTGAGCGCGACCTCGCCGCCACCGCCGAGCACCTCGACGGACGACCGGTCGACGAGCACCCGGATCCGCACGCGACCCTCGGGGGCGGGCAGCGGCGCGGCGTGCACGCCGGCGAAGGACCCGTGGAAGTCGACGTCGCCCGACGCGGTGCGGTCGACGAACAGGCGCTCGCGGTGCACGTCGTACCCGACCACGGTCCGCTCGCCCGCCCCGGTGCGGACGTGCAGGCCGACGCGGTCGGCGCTGCCCACCTCGAGCTCGGCGTCGATCGCGAGGACCGTCCCGCGCGCCTGCCCCGGGAGCGCCGTGACGCCCTCGCGGACCAGCCGGTCGCGCAGCCGGTACGGCGCGACGCCCGAGGACGCGGCTGCGTCCGCGAGCTCCCGGACGGGGTCCTGGCTGAGCCGGAGCTCGTCCCCGACGTCGCGCAGCGTGAGCTCGCGCGGGAACGTCATGGACCCACGCCAGGTCCCGGTCGGCGTCGCGGCGGCGTACTCCCAGTTGTTCATCCACGCGACCGCGAGGCGGCGCCCGTCCGGCACGTTCTCGAAGGTCAGCGCGGCGTAGAAGTCCGTGCCGTGGTCGAGCCAGCGGTACCGCTCGAGCATGCTGCGAGCCGGCACGTCCGAGAGCGTGACCTGGTCCGCGAGCACGTGGCCCCAGCCGCCGCTCACGCTGTCGACGACCCGGAGCCGCGCCTGCCGCCCGGCGAGCTCGCGCACGTCCCACGCGACCCAGTCGAGCGCCTCGCTGTCCTGGCCGGTCGCGGTGCGCACGACCTCGCCGTCGACGACGAGGTTCACGGTCGCCTCGGCGGCGCGCGGGCGGGCCGGCTCGGCGGACGCGACGAACGCGTCGGCCATGATGTGGCCCCAGCCGCCGGTGGCCGCGTCGCGCACCTCGATGCGGGCGGTCCGCCCCGCGAGGCCGGCGAGGTCCCAGCTGACCCAGTCGAGGGTCCCGCTCTCGGAGCCGGACGCGGTGCGCACCACGGCGCCGTCGACGAGCAGGCGCACCGCCGTCTCGGGCTGGGCTCCCCCGCCGACCAGGAAGCTGAGATAGCGCTCGGTGATCGTGAGCTCGGGCGACGTCAGGGTGCCTGTGCCGGTGTCGGGCGGCACCGTGCAGTCGTCGGGCGTCGCGCTGCGGTACGAGCTCGCGAGCGCGCCGCCGAGGAAGCCCGTCACACCCGTCTGGCACGGCGCGTCACCGGGCGTCGGCCCGGTGCCGAACGCGTCACCGGTCACCGTCCAGTCCCCGAAGCCGCCGCCCTCGAAGTCCGCGAGCACCGTCCCCTCGGGCGCCGAGCCGTCGCCGGTGCCGGGCCGGCGCGGGTGGTCGCCCCCACCGACGAGGACGTTCACGTAGTCCTCGGTCAGGGCGAAGGGCGGCGAGGTGAGCGTGCCCTGGGCGCGGTCCTGGTCGACGAAGCTGTTGACGAGCCCGCCGCCGCGGAAACCGGTCACGGCCTGCTGGCCGGGCAGCGTCCCGGTGGCCGGCGCGGCGCCGAACGCCGTCCCCGTCGTGGACCAGCCGGCCGCGTACGCGCCACCCTCGAAGCCCGCGAGCACCTCGCCGGGCGGGTCCTCGTCGCCGGTCACGACGGTCTCGGAGGTGAACCGCGTGCCGTCGAAGTCGCCGAGGAAGTACTGCGCGCCCGAGCCGCCCGCGATCGCCCCCGGGTTGAGGTTCACGACGAGCACCCAGCGCGACTCCCCCGGCCGGCCCTCGACGGGCAGCTCGAACAGGTCGGGCATCTCCCAGACGCCGCCGACGGCGTTGGCCGGCCCGAAGTCGCTCAGGTGGCTCCACGCGAGCAGGTCGTCGGACCGGTAGAACGCGATCCTCCGCTCGACCGCCATCGCGACGGCCATGACCCAGTAGCCGCCCTCCTCGAACCAGAAGACCCGAGGGTCGCGGAACTCGCGCGACCCGAGGTCGAGCACGGGGTTGCCGGGGTGCCGGGTCCACGTCTCCCCGCGGTCGGTGCTGTACGCGACGGACTGGGCCTGGATGCCGGTCACCGGGTCCCAGCTCGTGTAGAGCGCGACCATCGCGGGCTCCTCGGGCGTGCCGTAGCCGCTGGTGCCCCGTTCGTCGACGACGACCGAACCGGAGAAGATGTGCTCGCGCTCGGACCACGGGATCGCGACCGGCCGCTCCTCCCAGTGCACGAGGTCGGTGCTCACCGCGTGCCCCCAGGACATGTGACCCCACTGGGCGCCCTCGGGGTTGTACTGGAAGAACAGGTGGTACTGCCCGTCGTACCAGACAGGTCCGTTGGGGTCGTTGACCCAGTTCTCCTGCGGCGCGAAGTGCAGTCGCGGGCGGTAGGGGTCGACCGCCGACGAGTACGGCGCCGCAGCGCCGCGCACGGGAGCTGATGAGGCCGGCGCGGGCGACGCGGCAGCGGCGGTGAGCGGTACGGACGACGTCAGGGCGAGCACCCCGCAGAGCAGGGCGTGCGTGCGTCTTCCCATGAGATCTCCTCGTCGAGACGGCTGGGCGCGGCTCCGCGCGACGTGGTGACCGCGGGGACGCAGCGCGACCTGACAACGTTGTCAGGACGCCGTCGATTCTCGATCCGCCAGACAACGTTGTCAAAGCGAACCGCCGACAGCACGGTTGCGTGTGCGCTGATCAGGGCACCGTCGACGACAGAACTTCACCCAGGGCCCGGCCCGCGGCGTCCCTAGGATGCCCAGCATGGACGACGTGGTTCTCAGCAAGGGCGCCAACGCCGGGCTTCCGGACGGCACGACGGGACTGCAGATCGTCGTCACGTGGAACGATCCAGCGGGGTCGGTCGACGTCGACGCCGCTGCGCTGCTGCTCGATTCCGCACGCCGGGTCCGGTCGGACGAGGACTTCGTGTTCTACAACCAGTCGGCCTCTACCGACGGATCCGTGCGGCACCTCGGTCGCTCGAGCACCGATGCGGGTGCACACGAGCTCATCGCGGTCGACCTCGCGTCCGTTCCCGACGACGTGCACACCCTGGCCGTCGCCGCGAGCCTCACCGACGGGACGTTCGGTCAGCTCGAGGGCCTCAGCATGATCGTGCTCGACTCCGTCGGCTCCCACCTCGTCCGGTACGACATCACTGGAGCGACCACCGAGACGGCCTTCCTGTTCGGTGAGGTCTACCGCCGTTCCGGCGAGTGGAAGGTGCGTGCGGTCGGCCAGGGCTGGGACTCCGGGCTAGCGGGCCTGGCGACAGACTTCGGCGTGACGGTCGACGACACCGACGAGGACCCGGACGTCCCGCCGCCGCCCGCCGAGGCCGAGGGGGCAACGACCGCGGCCCACGATGCGACCGCCGTGGCCACGCTCGCAGCCGAGCACGCGCCGCTGCACCCCTTCCCGGTCTCCGACGAGCCGATCGACGAGACGACCACCGCACCAGCCGACGACGAGCTCGTCGAGGTCGTCGAGTCGGCGTCCGAGCCGCCCGAGATCGGCACGGTCGTCGAGCTTGCCCCTCCGGTCGCCGCCCTCACCGCCGTCCCCGCGTCGGTGGCGAGCAGCCCGCCGCGTCGGCGACCGGCAGGCGTGCGCACCGCGAAGCGTGCCGTCGCAGTCGTCACCCCGCCCCGGCTCCGGCTCGCCGGCGAGGACACGTGGACTCCGGCCCGGCTGTTCTCGATCTCCGGCGTGGGCACGGCGGACGAGCAGGAGAAGCGCACCACGTCCGCCCTGCTCTCCACGGCGATGGGCGTGCCCGCTTTCGCGCGATCCCTCACCGCCCGGTTCGGGGCTCCCGCGGGCTCGGTCGAGACGTATCTCGAGGTCCAGTTCCGTCTCGGCGAGGCCACCGTGATCCCCGACGGCGTGATCCGGGTCTCCCGCGGGTCACGACTCTGGACAGGGCTTCTCGAGGTCAAGACCGGCAGCGGCCAGCTCTCGCGTGAGCAGGTCGAGCACTATCTGGACGTGGCACGCCAGGAGGGCTACGACGCCCTGATCACGCTCTCGAACGAGATCGCACCTCAGGCCGGAGAGCACCCGGTCACCGTGGACCGGCGCAAGCTCAGGAAAACGGCACTGCTCCACCTGTCCTGGGCCGAGGTGCTCCACGAGGCGAAGGTCACCCTGCACCACCGCGGTGTCGCAGATCCGCTGCAGGCATGGATCCTGCAGGAGCTGATCCGCTACCTGGAGCACCCACGCTCGGGAGCAGCGTCCTTCGACGACATGGGTCCGTCGTGGGTGCCCGTGCGGGAGTCGGTCCACGCGGGAACGCTGCGACCGACCGACCGGAAGGTCCCCGCGGTCGCCGACTCCTGGACGCGGCTCGTCCGTCAGCTGTGCCTGCGGCTCAGCTCGGACCTGGGCGTCACGGTCACGCACGCTCTCCCTCGGCGGCTCGCGACGGACTCTGCGGCACGCATCCAGGCGATCGTCGCGCAGCTCTCGGCCGAGGGTGTGCTCGAGGCGGTCCTGAAGGTTCCGCTCGCAGCAGGACCGCTCACGGTGACCGCCGACCTCAGGACCAGCCAGGTCAAGGTCGCCGTGGCGCTGGCGGCACCTCAGGAGGGAACGGGGCCTCGGCGTATCGCCTGGCTGCTGCGCCAGCTGCGCGACGCGCCCGACGCACTCCTGGTCGAGGCGGTCTTCACGGGCCGCGCGGACAGCTCGTGCGAACGGCTGGTGGACGTTCGGGCCGACGCCTCGGTGCTGCTGCCCGACCGCAGCGCTGAGATCTCGGCCTTCCGGCTCTCGCTCAGCAGCCCGATGGGCACCAAGCGGTCAGGCGTTCGAGGCGCGTTCGTGCCGAGCGTGACGAGCGCGGTGGAGGCGTTCTACAGCACCGTCGTCCAACCCCTGAAGCCGTGGGTCCCCGCGGCGCCTCGGCTGCCCGAGGACGTCCGGTCGGAGGCGCTCGCCGACCAGGCGGAAGACCTCGCAGAGCTCGCGCAAGACGCTGGGTGACAGACGAGCCCCGCCCCCCAACGGGAGGGGACGGGGCTCGTCGACCGGGGTGCGTGCTACTGCAGCAGAGCCATGCGCGCCTCGTCGTCCGCGAAGACCTCCTCCGCGTTCTCCTTCGTCACGACGACCGGGTCGAGCTGGTAGACGGCGACGTCGGTCTTGCCGTTGTCCACCGCCTCGTCGGCCTCCGGCAGGTCCTCACCGGCCTGGAGGGCCTGGATGAGCTCGACCGTCTTGCCGACCAGGTCGGTCGTCGGCTTCGCGACCGTCGACCACTGCTCGTCGTTCCAGATCGACACGATCGACTCGTTCTCGGCGTCGAGCCCCGTCACCACGGGCAGCGCCTGGCCGGCCTGCTGCGCCGACGTGAGGATCGCGCGGGCGATGCCGTCGTTGGGCGAGAGGACCCCGTCGACCTCGGAGCCGCTGTAGAAGCCCGAGAGCAGCGAGTCCATCCGGGCCTGGGCCTTGGCGTTGTCCCAGTCGGGCGTCGCGGCCTGCGTGAAGTCCGTCTGGCCCGAGGTGACGACGAGCGTGCCGTCGTCGATCTTCGGCTGCAGCACCGACATCGCGCCCTCGAAGAAGTTCGGGGCGTTCGGGTCCGCCGGGCCGCCGCCGAACAGCTCGATCGCGTACGGGGGCTCCCCGGCGCGGGCCGCGAGCCCGTCGAGCAGCGACTGCCCCTGCAGCTCACCGGTGCGGATGCTGCCGAACTGGACGACGCCGTCGACGGCCTCGGTGTTCTCGATGAGGCGGTCGTAGCCGATCACCGCGATGCCGGCGTCGGCGGCGCGCTCGAGCACGCTGCCGAGCTGGGTGCCGTCCACCGGGCCGACGACGATGACCTCGGCGCCGCGCTCGATCATCGCCTCGATCTGCTGCTGCTGCTGCGTGACCTTGTTGTCGGCGGCCTGGACGAGCGGCTCGAAGCCGGCCTCGGTGAGCTGCTCGGTGAACATCGTCTCGGCCTCCTTCCAGTTCTGGGTGCCGAGCCACGGCAGCGAGACGCCGATGACGGCGTCCTCGGCGAAGCCCGCGGCCTCCTCGCCGCCGGCGGCCGTGCCCTCGCGGCCGCCGCCGCACGCGCTGAGGACCAGCACGGAGGCCGTGGCGAGCGCCACCAGGTTCAGGGATGTCTTCTTCATCGGAGAGCTCCTTCTACGAGACGCCCCTCGTCGGGGTGCCGGGGGTGCCTGCGGGCATGACGGCCCGCAGGCCGGGGTGGGTGTGGCCTGGGTGTCGTGCGGTGCGGTGCGGGGTCGTGCGGGGTGCGGTGCCGGTCGAGCGCCGGGCCGGCGCCGGGCCGGCCGCGGTCGGTCGGGCGCCGGCGTCCGCGACCTTCTCCGGTCAGGCGGACCCGCGTGGGCGGGTCCGGACGGGAGCGACCGGCTCGGGGTCGGGCTCGGTCAGCGGCGGCTCGACGGTCCCGAGGTCCGGCATGACCGGCCCGACGTCGGCGGGCCCGGCCGGGCCGCTCGGCGCGTCCGGGATCGACGGCCCGGGCACGTTCTTGCGTCCGAACAGGAGACCGGTGATGGACGGGCGCCCCTGCTCCTTGTTGTAGACGTCGAACGCGACGGCCGCGAGGAGCACGAGGCCCTTGATGACCTGCGTGCGGTCGGCCCCGACGCCCATGAGCATGAGGCCGCTGTTGAGGACGGCCATGACCAGGCCGCCGACCATCGACGCGAGCACGGTGCCGATGCCGCCCGAGACCGCGGCGCCACCGATGAAGACGGCCGCGATCGCGTCGAGCTCCCACGCGGTGCCGTCGGACGGGCCGGCCGACGTCGCACGGCCGACGAACATGATCCCGGCGAGCGCAGCGAGGAAGGACATGTTGGTCATCACGAGGAAGTAGGTGCGCTTGGTGTTGACCCCGGAGAGGGCCGCCGCCGCGCGGTTGCCGCCGACCGCGTAGATGTGGCGGCCGAACGTCGTGCGCTGCGTGATGGTGTGGTAGATGATCACGAGCGCCACCAGGATGAGCCCGGGGACCGGGAACGACGTGCCGGGCCGCCCGCTGCCGAACAGCCACGTGACGTACGCGATGACGGCGGAGACGAGCACGATCCGGATGAGCACGGGCCACAGCGGGACCGGGCCCTCCTCGCCGGAGGCGACGAGCCGGCGGTGCTTGCGCAGCTCGCCCCACGCGAACGCGCCGATGCCGACCAGGCCGAGCAGCAGGGTCGAGTTGTTCATCTGCGTGAACGCCGGGCCCCACTCCGGCAGGTAGCCCGAGCCGAGCACGCGCAGCTCGTCGGGCACCGGGACGCTGATCGACTGGCTCATCCAGATCAGCAGGCCGCGGAAGATCATCATGCCCGCGAGCGTCGTGATGAACCCGGGGATGCCGATCTTCGCGAGCCAGAAGCCGTGCCACATGCCGATCAGCACGCCGACGGCGAGCCCGAGGAGGGTCGCGACCCACCACGACAGCCCCCAGTCCCGGGACGTCAGCGCCACGACCATCCCGACGAGGCCCGCGACCGAGCCGACGGACAGGTCGATCTGGCCGATCACGATGACCATGACCATCCCGATCGCGAGGATCAGCACGTAGGCGTTCCCCGCGAGGAGGTTCTGGAAGTTGGACGGGGTGAGCATGCGCCCGCCCGACGCGATGTCGAACCCGATGAGCAGCGCGATCAGCGCGAACACCATCGTGAACTGGCGGTAGTCGCCGCCGAGCACCTGCTTGAGCTTCGTCATCGAGGTTTCTCTCTCTGGGCCGTCAGCGCGCGGGCGCCGAGGACGTGGTGGTCATCATCCGCATGAGCTGCTCCTGGTCGGCCTCGCGCGCGTCGACCACGCCCGTGACCCGGCCCTCGCAGATGGTGTAGATCCGGTCGCTGAGCCCGAGGAGCTCGGGCAGCTCGGAGGAGATCAGGACGACGGCCTTGCCCTCGTCGGCGAGCTGCTGGACCAGCCGGTAGATCTCGTACTTGGCGCCGACGTCGATGCCGCGCGTGGGCTCGTCGAGGATGAGGACGTCGGGGTCGGGGAACATCCACTTCGCCAGCACGACCTTCTGCTGGTTGCCGCCGGAGAGGGTCGTGACTCCGGCGTCGACGGTCGCGGTCTTGATCCGCAGCGACTTGCGGTAGCGCTCGGCGACGGCGCGCTCCTTGTCGAAGTCGAGCAGCCCGCGCCGGACGATGGCCCGGAGGTTCGCGGAGATGGTCGTGCGCTTGATCGTGTCGAGCAGGTTGAGCCCGAGGTTCTTGCGGTCCTCGGGCACGTAGGCCAGGCCCTGCCGGATCGCGGAGGCGACGGTCGGTGTCTGCACCTCCCGGCCGCGCAGCAGGAGCTGCCCGGACAGGTACGTGCCGTAGCTGCGGCCGAAGATCGAGCGCGCGAGCTCGGTGCGGCCGGCGCCCATGAGCCCGGCGAAGCCGACGATCTCCCCGGCCCGGACGTGGAACGCCGAGTCCTTGCAGATGAGGCGGCCGGGGACGGCGGGGTGCTCGACGTTCCAGCCGCGGACCTCGAGCACGGTCTCCCCGATGGTCGGGGTGTGCTCGGGGTAGCGGTTCTCGATCGAGCGACCGACCATCGCGCGGATGATGCGGTCCTCGTCGACGTGACCCGCCTCGACCTCGTAGGTCTCGACGGTGCGCCCGTCGCGGATCACGGTGACGGCGTCCGCGACCGCGGCGATCTCGTTGAGCTTGTGGGAGATCATGATCGACGTGATGCCGCGCGCCTTGAGGCCGCGCATGAGCTCGAGCAGGTTCTCCGAGTCGTCCTCGTTGAGCGCCGAGGTGGGCTCGTCGAGGATGAGCAGGCGGACGTCCTTGGACAGCGCCTTGGCGATCTCGACGAGCTGCTGCTGGCCGACGCCGAGGGTCTTGATCGGGGTCTTCGGGTCGACCTGGAGCCCGACGCGTGCGAGCAGGTCGAGCGTGCGGCGGCGGGCGGCGTCCCAGTCGATGAGCCCGCGGCTGACGATCTCGTTGCCGAGGAAGATGTTCTCGACGATCGACAGCTCGGGGATGAGCGCGAGCTCCTGGTGGATGATCACGATGCCGGCGTGCTCGGAGGACTTGATGCCCGTGAAGGCGACCTCCTCGCCCTGGAAGACGACCTCGCCGCCGTAGGTCCCGTGCGGGTACACCCCGGACAGGATCTTCATGAGGGTCGACTTGCCGGCACCGTTCTCCCCGCAGATCGCGTGGATGTCCCCGGCGCGGACCTGCATGGTCACGTCGTCGAGGGCCCGGACGCCGGGGAACTCCTTCGTGATGTGCCGCATCTCGAGGATGACGCGTGCGTCGTCGTCCATCGTGGCCTCCCGGGCGCCGTGCGGTCGGGGCGGCGGGGTGGTCCCCACCCGCCTCTGGTGTGGTCGGCGCCGCGGCGCTGACAACGTTGTCTAGGCCTTTGTACCCGTCGCTTCTCGTACGGGTCAAGGCGGTCTGCCCCTTCGGGAGGTCACGAGTTGACAACGTTGTCTCGTCGCGAGCGCGCGATCGCCCCGGCCCGCGCGAGCCGGACGGGGCGTCCGTCCAGGTCACGCCCGGATCGCCCGACCGGCCGTAGCGCCTCGGGCCCCCGGAGGCCGAAGCGCTAAGGTCACGTCCATGACACGGACGTCCGGGAGCGCGAGCGGTCCGGTCGCGCACCGCCCACGCGCCACGATGAAGGACGTCGCCGCGCTGGCCGGCGTGGGCATCAAGACCGTCTCGCGCGTCGTCAACGGCGAGCCGGGCGTCTCCGCCGCGATGGCCGAGCGGGTCGCGCGCGCCGCCGAGGCGCTGAGCTTCCAGCCCGACCTGATCGCCGGCAACCTGCGGCGCTCGGGCCGGCGCTCCATGAGCCTCGGGCTCCTGCTCGCGAGCGTCGACAACCCGTTCTGCGCCGCGATCCACCGGGCCGTCGAGGACGTCGCCGAGGAGCGCCGCGTCGCCGTCTTCTCCGCGAGCACCGACGAGGACCCGCGCCGCGAGCGCGCGCTCGTCGCCGCGTTCACCTCCCGCCGCGTCGACGGGCTCATCATCACCGCGACCGCCGGCGACCAGACCTACCTGCGCGCCGAGCTCGAGACCGGGACGCCCGTGGTCATGGTCGACCGGCCCCCGGTCGGCATCGATGTCGACAGCGTCGTGGTCGACAACGTCGCGGGGGCCGAGCTCGCGACCGCCCACCTCCTCGCGCAGGGGCACCGCAGGATCGCCTACCTCGGCGACCTCGGCCAGATCGCCACGGCGCGCCAGCGGCACGAGGGCTACCGCCGGGCGCTGCACGCCGCGGGCGTCCCGGCCGACGCGCGGCTCGAGATCGGCGACCTGCACGACGCGGAGGCCGCACTCACCGCGACGCGGGCGCTGCTGACCTCCTCCGAGCGCCCGACGGCGCTGTTCACGAGCCAGAACCTCGTCACGATCGGCGCCATCCGCGCCCTGCGCGAGCTCGGCGCCCAGCACACCGTCGCCCTCGTCGGCTTCGACGACTTCGCCCTCGCCGACCTCGTCGACCCCGGCATCACCGTCGTCGCCCAGAACCCCGCCGACATCGGCCGCGCCGCCGCCGAACGCGTCTTCGCCCGCCTCGCCGACCCCGACCTGCCCCCCGAACGCATCGTGCTGCCCACCCGGCTCGTCGAACGGGGCTCCGGCGAGATCCCCCCACCCGAGGGGACGGGCGCCGCCCGCCCCACCCGCACGCTCGAGACGGCCGACACGGGGAGCTGAGCATGAGCGCGACCGAGGTCCTGCACGCGGGCGACGCGGAGCTGCACGTCGCGCTGGCCGGCGCGACGCCGCTGCGGTGGCTCGTCCCGCACGACGGCGCGCCGTGGGACCTGCTCGACGGGTACCGCGACGACGCCGAGCTCGCGGCGCAGAACGGGGTCCGGAACGGGATCATGGCGCCGTTCTGCAACCGGGTGGCGGACGCGCGCTACACGTTCGACGGCGTCGAGCACGACCTCGCGCCCGGCGCCGCGGACCGCGTCGTCTACCACGGGCTCGTGCGGACGCTGCCGTTCACGGTCGTCGAGCGCACCGGCGCGACGCAGGCCGGTGCCGACGGGCACGCCTCGCTGCGGCTGCGCTGCACCACGCTCGCGGACTCCCCCGCCGTCGGCTACGCGTTCCCCGTGGTCGTCGAGGTGACGTACACGCTCGGCCCGCGCACGCTCGGCGTCGAGATCACCGGTCACAACGTCGGGGACGTCGCGGCGCCGTACGCGAGCGGCTGGCACCCGTACTTCCGGCTGCCCGGCACGGAGCGCGTCGACGGCCTCGACCTCGACCTCCCCGCGTCGGTCGCGGTACGGACCGACGACGCGCTGCTGCCGCTGCCCGGTGCGGACGCGTTCGCGCAGGTCGGCGCGCCGTCGTGGCGCCCGCTGGGCGACGCCGTGCTCGACGCGGCCTTCGGCGGGCTCGACCCGGCGCTCCCGGCCACCGTGCACGACCCCGCCACGGGTGCGCGCCTCCTCGTCCGGCAGGACCGCGGGCTCGTGCACGTCTTCACGGGCGACACGCTCGCCCGTGACCGGCGGGCGTCGCTCGCAGTCGAGCCCGTCGAGGTCATGACCGACGCGTTCAACCGGCCCGACCAGGCCGCGGCGATCCGCCTCGAGGCCGGGGAGCGGCGCTCGTTCTCCTTCACCGTCGAGCTGGTGCCCGGCTCCGCGTAGGAGCTCACGGCCCGGCCCGGTGCCCGTCCGCGGGGGCACCTGGGCGACCGTCCCGGACGGTCGTGCAGGTCAGGCGCGCGGCGCCCCGAGGGGTCCCGGCGGACCGTCGAGCCGCCATTTATGAGAACTCGATGAGAGTCCCTCGGCACCCTTGTCGGGCCCGAGGGTCGGGTGTTAGGTGGATCACATCCGGTCGCTCGCGACCGCCTGACAGGGGGACGAGGACACCACGCCTCCACCGCGCCGAGACGTCCGGCGCCGACCATCCGCATCATGCCCGTCGACATCGTCGTCGGCGGGCGCGATCGTCACGGCACGCACACCCGCACGGGCGCCAGCCCGCGCCCCTGCACGCGCCGCCACGGTCCTTTCCCACGGGAGACCACATGAACCGCACGATCCGGCGCGCCCTCTACGGGGCGCTCGCGGGCGCACTCGTCCTGACCGCACAGCTACCCGCAGGTGCGCTCGAACGACCACGACCCTCCGGCGGGGACGTCACGATCAACGCCGTCTACGACCCTGCGGCGCCGTACACCGCCAACTGGACCCGGGCGCAGGCGCTCAAGATCGCGTCCGACGCGTCGAACACGACCCCGCGCATACCCCAGGAGTTCCCGATCATGACCGACGAGGTCTGGATCTGGGACACCTGGCCGCTGAGCGACCTCGACATGAACCCCGTCTCCTACGGCGGCTGGAACGTCATCTTCTCGCTCGTCGCGCCGCGCGACATCTTCTTCGGTGACCGGCACTGGCAGGCCAAGATCGGCTACTTCTACTCCGACGACGCCCAGAACTGGACGTACGGCGGCGAGCTGTTCCCCGCCGGGTCGTCGTTCGGCTCGCGTGAGTGGGCGGGCTCGACGGTCGTCGACGACGACGGCACGGTCGATGCCTTCTACACCGCGTCCGGCATCGACAACCCCACGGAGATCGACCCGACCGACGCGCTGCAGCGCCTCGCGCACGCGCAGGGCCGCATCCACGCGGACGACGAGGGCGTGTGGTTCACGGGCTTCGAGGACCACCAGATCATCGCCGAGGCCGACGGCTACCTGTACCAGACCATGGAGCAGTCGCAGGCCGTGCCCGACGCGATCATCTACGCGTTCCGCGACCCGTTCGTGTTCCGCGACCCGACCGACCACCAGCTCTACATCCTGTTCGAGGGCAACAACCCCGGGCCGGCGGGCAGCCACACGTGCGACCGCAAGGAGATCGGACGGGTGCCCGCCGGGCACGTGGTCCCACCCCGGTCGAACCTGTACACGGGCAACATCGGGCTCATGCGGTCGACCGGTGACGGCGACGGCTGGGCGTCGAGCTGGGAGCTCCTGCCGCCGCTGCTGTCGGCCGAGTGCACCAACCAGCAGACCGAGCGTCCGCACCTCGTGGTGAACGACGGCGACTACTACCTGTGGACGATCAGCCACCAGTTCACGTTCGCCCCGGGGCTGTCCGGCCCCGACGGTCTCTACGGCTTCGTCGGCCCCGGCCTGCGCAGCAACTACCGCCCGCTCAACGAGAGCGGCCTCGTGCTCGGCAACCCGGCCGACGCACCGCTGCAGAACTACTCGCACTTCGTGATGCCGAACTTCCTCGTCGAGAGCTTCATCGACACGATCCCGCGCGACGGCGGAGGCCCCGACATCTACGGCGGGACGCTCGCCCCGACGCTCCAGCTCGAGGTCGAGGGCACGCAGACCGAGCTCACGGGGGTCCTCCCCTACGGCTACA
Organism: Cellulomonas jepli; assembly: GCF_047229345.1. Taxonomy (NCBI): domain Bacteria; kingdom Bacillati; phylum Actinomycetota; class Actinomycetes; order Micrococcales; family Cellulomonadaceae; genus Cellulomonas; species Cellulomonas jepli. The sequence goes on from NZ_JBFTER010000034.1 coordinate 25,324, forward strand.
TCCCGGCCCTGCGGGAGGCGGGAGAGGTCTGGTGACCCCTCGCTCCTGACCGCAGCACCCGCACACGGAACCCCCCGGTCGACGACCGGGGGGTTCCGTCCTGCGGGACGGTGCTGGGGCGCGCGTCGGTGCGGCGACGCGCGCACGTGGACGGGCGCCGGGGCGACGGGCCGACGCGCCGGAGCAGCCCCAGCGCCCCGGCGCTCAGGCCGAGAACCGCCCGACGAGCGCCTTGAGCTCCGTCGACATGGTCGCGAGCTCCGTGACCGCCTGCTGCGACTCGGCCGCACCCTGCGTGGTGAGCTGAGCGGCCCCCGCCACGGCGGCGATGTTCGCGGCGATCTCGCCCGAGCCCGTCGCCGCCTCGGCGACGCTGCGGCTGATCTCCGACGTCGTCGCCGTCTGCTCCTCGACCGCCGAGGCGATCGTCATCTGGAAGTCGTTGATCGACGCGATGACCTCGGAGATGCGGTCGATGGCCGTGACAGCGCCGGCGGTGTCCTCCTGGATGCCCTCGACGCGCCGCGCGATGTCCTCGGTCGCGCGCGCGGTCTCCTGCGCGAGCTCCTTGACCTCGCCCGCGACGACCGCGAAGCCCTTGCCGGCCTCCCCGGCGCGCGCGGCCTCGATCGTCGCGTTCAGCGCGAGCAGGTTCGTCTGCTCCGCGATGCTCGTGATGACCTTGACGACGTTCCCGATCTGCCTGCTCGACTCCCCGAGCCGGTTCATCACCTCGGTCGTCGCGCCGGCCGCGTCGACGGCCTGGCTCGCGACCTGGGCGGCCTGGCTCGCGTTGGACGCGATCTCCGCGATCGAGGAGCCCATCTGCTCGGCGCCTGCGGCGACCGTCTGGACGCTGCGCGACACCTGCTCGGCGGCCGCCGAGACGACGCCGGCCTGCGACGCGGTCTCGTCGGCGTTCGCGGCGATCTGCGCGCTCGTGCTCGACATCTCCTCCGCCGCGCCCGCGAGCGTGCCGGAGGACGCATCGATGGTCGTGACGACCGTGCGCAGCGAGCCGACGGCGGCGTCGAGCGCGGCCCCCATGCGCCCGACCTCGTCGGCCGACGTCAGGCCGGCGGTCACCGTGAGGTCACCGCGCTCGAGGGCCTCGCACACGAGACGCACCCGGGTCAGGCCCGCGACGATCGACCGCGCGATCACGACGCCCAGCCCGAGCGCGAGCACGAGCCCGACCACGAGCAGCAGGATCACGAGGCTCCGGACCCCCTCGTAGGCCGTCGTCGACTGCTCGACCGCGCCTGCCGCGTCGGACTTCTCGACGTCCACGAGCGCCTCGAGCGCGTCCATGAGCGGCTGGATCTGGGCGCCGGCCACCTCGCGGGCCTCGCCCCACGCCTCGACGTCGCCGACCCGGCCCGCGGGGAACATCCGGTCGTCGCGGATCAGCACGTACCCGTCGAGCGCCGCCTCGACCTCGTCGAGCAGCGCCTCCTGCTCGGGCGTCACGTCGAGCTCGCGGTAGGCGGCGAGCGCGTCCCGTGCGGCGGCCTCGGCGTCGCGCGACGCGGCCTCGTGCGCGTCGGCCTCCTCGGCACCCGAGATGACCTGGTTGGCGGCCTCGAGGCGCATCTCGAGCACCGAGCGACGCACGGTCGCGACGTTCTGGAAGCCGGTGAAGTTGTCCTCGTACATCGCCGTCGCGGCGGCGTTGGTGCTGGCGAGGGCGGCGACGCCCACGGTTCCGAGGAGCGTCGCGACGAGCGCGGCGACGACGACCGCGGTGAGGACCCGGGTCTGGACCCCCCGGTCGCGGAACCAGGAGAGGAGGGAGGTCCGGCGTTCTGCAGACATGACAGCTGTTCCGTTCTGTGGTGAGCACGGCCCTGCCCCGGACCGCACCCCCTCATTCGTCGCCTCGGGCACCCGGTTGAGAGGTCGGAGGTCCCGCGCCCGCGTGCCGACCGCGCGCGGCTGCGACACGATGAAGCGCATGGCTCACGGACCCGCGCCGACCGTCCCCACCGACGTGCAGCATCCTCGACCGCAGTTCGTCCGGCCCGGCTGGGTGGACCTCAGCGGCCCGTGGGGGTTCGCGTTCGACGACCGCATGGTCGGCATGCACGACGACTGGCACGACGGCGACCCCGCGCACTTCGACCGGCAGATCCAGGTCCCGTTCCCGTTCGAGTCGCCCGCGAGCGGCATCGGCGACACAGGATTCCACCCGGTCGTCTGGTACCGCCGCACGTTCAGCGCGCACGAGCGCGCCGGCCACCGGCTCCTGCTGCACTTCGGCGCCGTGGACTACCGCGCGCACGTGTGGGTCAACGGCCAGTCGGTCGCGTACCACGAGGGCGGGAACACGCCCTTCACCGCGGACATCACCTCCGCCCTCGTGCCCGAGGGCGAGCAGGTGGTGGTGGTCCGGGCCGAGGACCTGCCGGGCGACCTGCGCCAGCCGCGCGGCAAGCAGGACTGGCAGCCCGAGTCGCACGCCATCTGGTACGACCGCACGTCCGGCATCTGGCAGACGGTGTGGCTCGAGGAGGTGCCGGCGGCCCGGATCCGCGCGCTGCGCTGGAAGCCGGACGCGGACGGGCGCGGCGTCGACATGGACGTGCGCGTGCGGACCGACGGACGGGAGGGTGCGCGCCTGCGCGTCGTGCTGCGCCAGGGCGACCGGCTGCTGTCGGACGACGTGTACTCGGTCGACCGCGGGCAGGTCCAGCGCCGCATCACGCTCGCGGAGCACGACATGAGCCTCGGGCACTCGGACCTGCTGTGGTCGCCCGAGCACCCGAACCTCATCGACGCCACGCTCCAGCTGCTGGACGGCGACGAGGTCCTCGACACCGTCGGCAGCTACACCGCGGTCCGCAGCATCTCCGCGTCGCGCGACCGCCTGCTGCTCAACGGGCGGCCGTACTACCTGCGGCTCGTCCTCGCCCAGGGGTTCTGGCCCGAGTCGCACCTCGCCGCCCCGGACGACGACGCCCTGCGGCGCGAGGTCCAGCTCGTCAAGGACCTCGGCTTCAACGGCGTCCGCCTGCACCAGAAGGTCGAGGACCCGCGGTTCCTGGCCTGGTGCGACCGCCTCGGCCTGCTCGTGTGGGCCGAGATGCCGGCGGCGTACGAGTTCTCGGTGACGACCATCCAGCGGCTCACGCGCGAGTGGCTCGAGGTGCTCGACCGCGACGCGAGCCACCCCTGCATCATCGCCTGGGTCCCCGTCAACGAGAGCTGGGGCGTGCCCGCGCTCGAGCGCTCGGCCGAGCAGCAGAACCTCGTGCGGGCGCTCTACCACCTGACGAAGTCGCTCGACGGCGACCGGCTCGTGATCGGCAACGACGGCTGGGAGCAGCCCGTGACCGACGTCGTCACGGTGCACGACTACGCCTCGCGCGGGCAGGTCCTGCGCGACCGGTACGCCGACTGGGACCGGCTCGAGCACACGCTCGCCAGGACGCAGCCCGCGTACCGCGTCGTGCTGCTCGCGGGCGCCTCGCGCGAGGACCGGCCCGTGCTGATCAGCGAGTTCGGCGGGATCTCCTACGACCCCGACCAGCGCGCGGGGTGGAGCGGGTACGGCTCGGTGCGCAGCAGCGACCAGCTGCTCGCCGGCTACCAGGACCTCGTGCACGCGCTGCTCGACAGCGCCGCGGTCGTCGGCTTCTGCTGGACCCAGCTCACCGACACCCAGCAGGAGCGCAACGGGCTGCTGACCGCGGAGCGCGTCCCGAAGGCCCCCGTCGAGGCGATCCGGCGCATCACGACGCGCGTCTCGGCTGCGGTCCCGGGCGATGCGATCGACGAGTTCTCCTACGGCGACTACCCCCCGGGCGGCCCGCACGAGCCCGCGCCGGACTTCCGGACCGAGGGCGCGGAGGCGGACCCGGACCTCCCCTGACCTGCGCGGCAAGCCCCTGACCTGGACACTTGCCCGCCTCCCCGAGGACACTCGGCGCGCCGAACCGGCACTTCCGGCTTAGGTTGTCTGGCAGAACGGTTGGGTACACAGCCCGATGCACGGGACGCGAGGACGCGTCCCCGACCTCGGAGGCACTGTGCGCCCGGACCACCCGCATCCGCTCCACCCGCTCCCGGACGTGGGCCGCACGTTCGTGGGCGGCTTCGAGAGCACCTACCACCCCGCCTCGGGCGTCGACGCGCTCGAGGTCACCGGCCACGTCGCCCGGTACGACGAGGACCTCGACCAGCTGCTCGCGGCCGGCGTGCGGCACCTGCGGTACCCGCTGCGGTGGCACCGCATCGAGGCCGAGCCCGGGGTGTACGACTGGGACGAGACCGACCGCGTGCTCGGGACGCTGCGCGAGCGCGGTGCCGTCCCGATCGTCGACCTGGTGCACCACACGTCCTACCCGGACTGGCTGACCGACGGGTTCCGGGACGAGCGGTTCGGGCCCGCGTTCGTGCGGTACGCGGCCGCCGTCGCGGACCGGTACCCGTGGCTCGCCGCGTACACGCTGTTCAACGAGCCGTTCGCGACGCTCTTCCTGTCCGGCCACCAGGCTCTGTGGCCGCCGTACGACCACGGCGTGGCCGGCTTCCGGCGCCTGCTGCTGTCGGTGCTGCCGGCGCTCGCCGAGGCGGCAGCCGTCTGGCGCACCGCGCTCCCCGAGGCGCACCACGTCTGGGTCGACACCGCCGAGCACCACGTCGGGACAGGCCCGGGCGCCGCCTACGCCGAGCTCGCGAACGACCGGCGCCACGTGGTCCTCGACCTCGCGCTCGGGCACGACCTCGACGTCGGGCGCCCGTTCCTGCGCGAGCTCGTCGCGGAGGGCGGGGACGCGCTGCTCACGCTGCCGCCGCTGCGCGTGGACGTCCTCGGGCTCGACTACTACGGCCACTCGGAGTGGTTCTACGACGAGCACGGCGGTCACGCGCCGTCCCCGCACCCGGTCGGGCTCGCGGACGTCGTGCAGCAGTACGCCGACCGCTACGGGCTGCCGCTCATGCTCACCGAGACCAACGTGCGCGGCCTGGCGTCGGACCGCACGACGTGGCTGCGCTACACGCTCGAGCAGTACGAGCTCGCGCTGTCCCGCGGCGTCCCGCTGCACGGCTACTGCTGGTTCCCGCAGGTCGACTCCGCCGACTGGGACTCGCTGCTCGCGCGGTGCGCCGGGCGCGCGGACCCCGTCGGCGTGCTCTCGCTCGAGCCGGACGGCACGCGGCGGCGCACCGAGTTCACCGACGCCTGGGAGCGCGCGGCAGCGGGCCTGCCCACCGACCGGCTGCCCGCCGTTCGCTTCCAGCCGCCGTGCGACGCGCAGCTGGCCGGGCTCTCGGCGACGCTCGCGCACTGGCCCTGGCGCGACCCCGAGCCCGCGCAGACCGTGCGGGCCCTGCGCGCGGACCTCCCGCCTGGCCCGGCGGCCCCCACCGACCTCTCCGACCACGACCTCGACAGCAGGGAGCTGACCATGACGACGTTGCCCTCCTCCGCGGCACCGACCACGACGGAGCCCACGCAGCCCGACCTCGTGGTGCTCTCCCACCTGCGCTGGCACTGGGTCTGGCAGCGCCCGCAGCACATCGTCTCCCGGCTCGCCCGCCGGCGCGCCGAGGCGGGCGCACGCACGTACGTCGTCGAGGAGCCCGTCGCCCAGGACGTCGACACCCCGCGGATCGCGACCGAGGAGGTCGACGGGATCACGCGCGTGTGGCTCGTGGTCCCGGCCTCGGCGAGCCCGACACCCCGCTCCGAGGCCCACCCCGAGGACCGCGGCTTCGAGGACCCGGCTGCGGCCTGCTACGGCGAGCTGCTCGCGGAGGCGCTCGGCGAGCGCACCCTGCCGCCCGACGTGTGGGTCTACACCCCGATGGCGATCGAGCTCGCGCAGCGCCTCGAGCCCGGGCGGCTCGTGTACGACGTGATGGACGACCTCGCCTCGTTCAAGGACGCGCCCGAGGGGCTCGTCCTGCGGCAGCGCCGGCTGCTGGCCGAGGCGGACGTGGTGTTCACCGGCGGGCCGTCGCTCGACCGGTCGATCCGCAGGCAGCGCACCGCGGGCGTGCACCTGTTCCGCAGCGGCGTCGAGACCGAGCACTACGCGCGGAGCCGCCTGCTGCGCGACGAGCACGACCGCCCGGTCGCAGGCTACGTGGGCGTCGTCGACGAGCGCCTCGACCTCGACCTGCTCGACGAGCTCGCCGCGAACCTGCCCGACTGGACGCTGCGCGTCGTGGGCCCGGTCGCCAAGATCGACCCCGCGGACCTGCCGCGGCGCCCGAACATCGAGTACCCGGGCATGGCGCGCTACGAGGAGCTCCCCGACGTCATGGCCGGCTTCGACGTGGCGCTCATGCCGTTCGCGCTGAACGAGGCCACGCGCTCCATCAGCCCGACGAAGACGCTCGAGTACCTCGCCGCGGGGCTGCCCGTCGTCTCGACGGGCGTCGCGGACGTCGTGGCCGACTACGCGGACGTGGTGTGCCTCGCCGACGACGGCGTGCAGTTCGCGGCCGCGTGCCGGCGGGTCCTGCTCGACGACCCGCGCGCGCGGGACCGACGTGCCCGGCCGCTGCACGCGCGGCAGGAGTGGGACCACATCGCGACGTCGATGACGCGGATCGTCGACGGCGTCCGGACGGCCTCCGTGGACTCCGCCGCCGAGGAGACGGCGTGACCGCGTGGCGCGAGCAGGTGCGGCGCACCGCACTCGCGCACGACCTGGAGGCAGCCCACCGGGACGCCGTCGGCGCCGCGTCGGCCGGCCTGCAGGACGCCGGCCTGGGCCCCGTCCGCCTGACCGGCACCGCCGTCCCGGTGCTCGCGGACGCCGCCGTCACGTCCGCGACGCCGTTCGTCCGCGCGCCGCTGCTCGCCCGGCTGTCCCGGGTCCGGCGGCTGCACAGCCCGCTGGCGGCGACCGACCCCGACCTCTGCCCGACGTGCCGGGTCCCGGCACCGTGCCCGACGACGAAGGAGCTGGACCAGTGACGACCACCCACACGACCGGCACCGCGGGCCTCGCCGACCGGCTCGCGACCGCCGACCTCGTCGTCGTCGGCTCCGGGTTCTACGGCCTCACCGTCGCCGAGCGGGCCGCGAACGAGCTCGGCAAGCGCGTCGTCGTGCTCGAGCGCCGCTCCCACCTCGGCGGCAACGCGTGGTCCGAGACCGAGCCCGAGACGGGCATCGAGGTGCACCGCTACGGCGCGCACCTGTTCCACACGTCGAACCAGCGGGTCTGGGACTACGTCCGGCGGTTCACCGACTTCACCGGGTACCAGCACCGCGTGTTCACGGTGAGCAAGGGCCAGACCTTCCCGATGCCGATCAACCTCGGGACGATCTGCCAGTTCGTCGGGCAGCACCTCTCGCCCACCGAGGCCCGGGCGCTCGTGCGCGAGCACGCCGCGGAGGTCGACCCCGCGCACGTCGAGAACCTCGAGGACAAGGCGATCTCGCTGATCGGGCGCCCGCTGTACGAGGCGTTCGTGCGGGGCTACACCGAGAAGCAGTGGCAGACCGACCCGCGCGAGCTGCCCGCCGAGATCATCAGCCGGCTGCCCGTCCGGTACACGTTCGACAACCGCTACTTCAACGACACGTACGAGGGGCTGCCCGTCGACGGGTACGCGGCGTGGCTGACGCGCCTCGCCGACCACCCGCTCGTCGAGGTGGTCCTCGAGGTCGACCACCTCGACGTCCGCGAGCTCGTCCCCGACGGCGTGCCCGTCGTGTACACCGGGCCGCTCGACGCGTACTTCGGGGACGCCGAGGGCCGGCTCGGGTGGCGCACGCTCGACTTCCAGCAGGAGGTGCTGCCGATCGGCGACTTCCAGGGGACGTCCGTCATGAACTACGCGGACTCCGACGTGCCGTGGACCCGCATCCACGAGTTCCGGCACTTCCACCCCGAGCGCGACTACCCGAAGGACAGGACGGTCGTCGTCCACGAGTACTCCCGGACCGCCGAGCCGGGCGACGAGCCGTACTACCCGATCAGCACGGCGCGCGACCGCGAGGTCCTCGCGCGCTACCGCGAGCGCGCGGCCGCCGAGCGCGACGTGTTCTTCGGCGGGCGGCTGGGCACGTACCAGTACCTCGACATGCACATGGCGATCGCCTCGGCGATGTCCCTGTTCGACAACCGGCTCGCGGCCCGGCTCACGGAGGGCTGAGCGGCGGGCGACCCGGTGCGCCGTGCCCGTGCGGCGCACCGGGTCCGCTCGCGCGGCGCCGCGGAGCCCGGCGTCAGGGCGCGGGCGCCGGTCCCGGGTCGTGGACGGTCGCCCGGTCGAGCCGCAGACGGAACCACACGCCCTTGCCGTCGCCGTCCGCGCTCACGTCCGTCCCCCACTCCTCCGCGAAGCGCTCGACGAGCTCCATCCCCCGACCCCCGGTGTCCTCGCGCCGGGCGTGGTGGACGTGCGGGAGGTCCGGGTTGTCGTCCTGCACGGACACCGTGACGGCGCCCGCGGCGCACGTGACCGTCACCGTGACCACGTCGCGCACGAGCCCGTACTTGACCGCGTTCGTCACGACCTCGCTCGTGAGCAGCTTGACGAGGGCGAGGGCCGGCTCGCTCGCCCCGTGCTCGCGCGCGACGTCGACGACCCAGTGCCGGCTGGTGTGCGCCGACTGCGGGACGGCGGCGACCCGGAGCGTGCGGCGGTCGACGGCCGCGTCGCCGGCGCCGGTCGCCACCGGGACGCGCTCCTCGGTCGCGGGGGCAGCGGCGCCCGCCGCGACGTGCTCGCCGGCCCGGCGCACGCGGATGGCGACGACCGCGACGTCGTCCTGGGGGTGCGGCGGCAGCATCGCGTCGAGCACGTCGTCGCACAGCGTCTCGAGCGGCGCGCCCGCCGACGCCGCGAGCCGCGCGCGCAGCGCCTCGATCCCGAGCGGGACGCTCTCCCCGCGCCGCTCGACGAGCCCGTCGGTGTAGAGGAACAGCACCGACCCGGCGCCCACCCGCGCGGTCCACTCGTCGCGCTCGGCCTCCGGGTTGATGCCCAGCAGGAGGTTGGTGCGCTCGCCCGCGAGCTGCGTGACCGAGCCGTCCGGGTGCGCGACGAGCGGCGGCAGGTGCCCCGCGTTGGACCACCGCACGACGCGGTCACCACCCTCGGCGTCGTCCGGCACGCGCTCGACGCGCGCCACGAGGCCCGTCGCGACCGTCGGGAGCTCGAGCGTGTCGATCGCCCGGTCGACGGCGCGGACGAGCTCGGCCGGGGAGGCTGGTGCGGTGACGGCGATGCCCCGCAGCATGGCCCGCAGCTGGCCCATCGCGGCGGCCGCGTCGATGTCGTGCCCCACGACGTCGCCGATGACCACGACGGTCTCGCCGCTGCGCTGCACGAACGCGTCGTACCAGTCGCCGCCGACCTGCGTGGCCGTGGCCGCCGGGACGTAGCGCACCGCGATCTCGAGGCCGTCGGGCTGCGGGGGCGCGCTCAGCAGCGAGCGCTGGAGCGTCTCGGACGTGCGCGCCGCGACCGCCGCCGCCGCCCGCTCCGCCTGCAGCGCCATCAGGCGGTCGAGGGCCTGCGCGCACTGCGCCGCGAGGCTCTCGAGCAGCTCGAGCTCCTCGCCGTCGAGCTCACGCTCGTCGACCCACGACACCGCGAGCGCGCCGACGCACGCGTCGCGCACCGTGAGCGGGAGGATCGCCCACGCGTCGCGCCGGGTGTCCGCGTAGGCCGCGGCCATGCTCGGGTGGAACTCGATGCCCGACGCCCGCGTGGGGAGCACCAGCCGGCGCCCGGTGCGCGCGACCCACGGGCCGGCCAGCGGGCTGTCGAACGGGAGGTGCTGGTACCGGTCCTGCACGTGCTCGCCGAGCGCGGCGGCGCTGACCCGCCAGCCGCCCGCGTCGTCGCGCGTGAACAGCGCGCCTCCCGCGGCGCCGAGCACGCGTGGGCCCTGCGCCAGGACGATCCGCTCGAGGTCCTGCACCGTCTCGGCGGTCGTCAGCTGCAGCGCGACCTCGCCGAGCCCGGCGACACGGCGAGCGGCCAGGTCGCGGGCCTCCTGGGCGGCGCCGAGCTGCTGCAGGCGCACGTAGAGGTCGGCCTCCATGGCCTCCACGAGCTCGGGCGCCGGCACGCCGTCGCCGGCGTCGCGGCGGCCCGCGCGGCGCTCGGTGACGTAGTCCGTCACGTCCTCGACCCGCTCGAGGATGAGCGGGGGTGCGCCGTCGTGGCCGGGCAGCGGGACGAACGTGAGCGACCAGAACCGCTCGACGCGCCCGCCGGCAGCGGGGACGTCGACGTCGTACTTCGCGAACGGCACGACCTGGGGCCGGCCCGTGTCGCGGACACGCTCGAGCGAGACCTGCAGCGGGTGGCGGCCGTGCGCGTCGACCGTCCCGGGGTCCGGGGGGAACGCCTCGAAGACCGGTCGACCCACGACCTGCTCGCGGCCGCGGCCGACGAGGTCCGTGTACGCGGGGTTGACCTCGACGATGACCAGGTCGTGGTCCAGGACGACGTACGCGGTCGGCGAGGTGTCGAAGACGCGACGGAAGTCGACGACACCGCGCGGGACCGCCCGCGCCCGCTCGTCCGGCTCGACCCGCATGTGCCTCCTCGACGACGACGGTCGCGCCGCGACCAGGGCCGCGCCCACCGTGGGCACCGCCGGGACCTCCTCCGGTCCGGTGACGCTCATCCTCGCCTGCCGCACCCCCCTCGCGCGCGCGAGACGTGCCGCACGGACGGGTGGAGCTCGGCAACCCGCCGGGGCGGCGCGCGTTACACCGGCGTCACGCGCGTGCGGTTCACTCGGCCGTCCCATGGATCTCACCTCCGTCCGGACCGTCCGCGTCCCGCGCCGCCGGGACGAGACCGTGTGCGCGCCGGGCGAGGTCGTGCTCGGCGGCGGGACGTGGCTGTTCTCGGAGCCCCAGCCGGGCGTCACGGGGCTCGTGGACCTCACCGGGCTCGGCTGGCCCCCGCTGACGGGGACGGACGCGGGCGTGAGCATCGCCGCGACGTGCACGTTCGCCGAGCTCGCCGCGATGGGGCGCGCCGCGCTCGGCCCGGTGACGGCCCTCGTCGACGCGTGCTGCGAGGCGCTGCTCGGCTCGGCCAAGGTCCAGCGCGCCGCGACCGTCGGCGGCAACGTGTGCCTCGCGCTGCCCGCCGGGCCGATGATCGCGCTGGCCGCGACGCTCGACGCCCGCGCGCTCGTATGGACGCCCGGCGGTGGCGAGCGCACCGAGCCCGTCGCCGACCTCGTGCTCGGCGTGCGGCACACCGGGCTGCGCACCGGCGAGGTGCTGCGGTCGATCGAGGTCCCGCGCGCCGCCCTCGGGTCCCGCACGGCGTCGCGTCGTCTCGCCCTGTCGCCGCTCGGGCGGTCCGGGGCGTTCGTGACCGGGCGCGTCGACCCCGCGGGGCAGACCGTCGTGGTCGTCACGGCCTCGACGCCGCGACCGTACGTGCTGCGGTTCGACGCCCCGCCGGAGCCCGGTGAGCTCGCCGACGCGGTGCACGCGATCGACGACTGGTACGACGACCCGCACGGCGCCCCCGACTGGCGGCACGCGATGACGGTGCTGCTCGCCGAGCAGGTCCGCGCCGAGCTCGCCGCAGCGCCCGGGATCCCCGCGCCACCCGGCGGCCGCGCATGAGGCTGCACGTCGACGGCGAGCCGCTCGAGGCCGAGCCGCCCCCCGGTCAGGTGCTGCGGACCCTGCTGCGCGAGCACGGCCACCACGCGGTCAAGAAGGGCTGCGACGCGGGCGACTGCGGCGCGTGCACCGTGCTGCTCGACGGCGCCGCGGTGCACTCGTGCCTCGTCCCCGCGCACCGGCTCGACGGCGCGGTCGTCACGACCGCCGCGGGCCTGGGCACCCCCGAGGACCCGCACCCGGTGCAGCGCGCGTTCGTCGACGCGGGGGCGTTCCAGTGCGGGTTCTGCACCGCGGGCATGGTCGTGACCGCGTCGACGCTCACGGACGCCGAGCGCGCCGATCCCGACGCCCTCGCGCGGCTGCTCAAGGGCAACCTGTGCCGGTGCACCGGGTACCGGTCGATCCGCGACGGGATCTGCGGCGTCGTCAACACCGGCCCCGCGCCGGCGGGCGACGCGGCCGGGCGCTCGGTCCCCCCGCCGGCCGCGCTGCGCGTCGTGACCGGCACCGAGCCCTACACGCTCGACGTGCGCACGCCGGACCTCGCGCACGTCGCGGTGCTCGGCAGCCCGCACGCGCACGCCCGCGTCACGGCGATCGACACGAGCGCGGCCGAGGCGATGCCGGGCGTGCGGGCCGTCCTGACGCACCACGACTCCCCCGCGACGCTGTTCTCGACCGGCCGCCACGAGTCCCGCACGGACGACCCCGACGACACGCGCGTGCTCGACCCGGTGCTGCGCTTCCGCGGACAGCGCGTCGCCGCCGTGGTCGCCGACTCCCTCGCCGAGGCGGAGCGCGCGCTCGACGCCCTGCGGGTCGAGTACGAGGTCCTGCCCGCGGTGCTCGACCCCGAGCTCGCGCGCCTGCCCGGGGCACCGCTCGTGCACGGCGACAAGGGCCCCGAGAGCCGGATCGCCGCGCCGGAGCGCAACACCGTCGCGGAGATGCACGGCGAGCTCGGGGACGTCGACGCCGCGCTCGCCGCCGCCGACGTGGTCGTGACCGGCACCTGGCGCACGCCGCGCGTCAACCACGCGGCGCTCGAGACGCACGCGACGCGCGGGTGGCTCGACGCCGACGGGCGCCTGGTGCTCCGCACCTCGACCCAGGTGCCGTTCCTCGTGCGCGACGAGATCGCCCACGTCCTCGGGCTCGACCGCGAGCGCGTGCGGGTCTTCACGGGGAGGGTCGGCGGCGGGTTCGGCGGCAAGCAGGAGATGCTCACCGAGGACCTCGTCGCGCTCGCCGTGCTGCGCACCGGGCGGCCCGTGCAGTACGAGCTGACGCGGGAGGACGAGTTCCGCGTCGCCCCGACCCGGCACCCCATGCGGGTCAGCGTGACGCTCGGCGCGACCCGGGACGGCGTGCTGACGGCGATGGCCGTCGACGAGCTCGCTGACACCGGGGCGTACGGCAACCACGGCATCGGGGTCATGTTCCACAGCGTCAACGAGTCGACGAGCGTGTACCGCTGCGCCAACAAGCGGGTCGACGCGCAGTCGGTCTACACGCACACGCTGCCGTCGGGGGCGTTCCGCGGGTACGGGCTCGGGCAGGTGGGTTTCGCGGTCGAGTCCGCGCTCGACGAGCTCGCCCGGGAGCTCGGCATCGACCCGTTCGACCTGCGGCGGCGCAACGTCGTGGTGCCCGGCGACCCGCTCGTCGTGACCGACCCCGCCGGGCACCCGGACCTGCTCTACGGCAGCTACGGGCTCGACCAGTGCCTCGACCTCGCGCAGGACGCCCTCGCGCGCGGCGACGACGTCGCGGCACCGGCCGGGCCGACGTGGCGGACCGGCACCGGCATGGCGCTCGCGATGATCGCGACGCTGCCCCCGCGCGGGCACCACGCGGAGGTCGCCGTGCGGCTCCTGCCCGGGGGCGACGTCGAGGTCGACGTCGGGACCGCGGAGTTCGGCAACGGGACCACGACCGTCCACGCGCAGCTCGTCGCGAACGCGCTCGGCACGCGCACCGACCGCGTGCGCGTCCGGCAGTCGGACACCGACACCGCGCGGTACGACACGGGCGCGTACGGGTCGGCGGGCGTCGTCGTCGCGGGCAGGGCGCTGCACGTCGCGGCGCTCGATCTCGCCGCCGCGATGGAGCGGAGGGCGGTCGCGCTGGTCGGGACGGGCGCGGGTGCCGGCACCGGCGTGGGTGCGGCCCCGCTCGTCGCGCACGGCGGCGCAGGCGCGACGGCGGACGCGGCTCACGCCGGGGACGTGCCCGGCGTCCGGGTGGTCGACGGCGGCGTCGTCGTGGGCGACCGGCTCGTGACCGCCGACGAGCTGCTCGCCGCCGGCCCGCTCGAGGCCGAGGCGAGCGAGCACGGCGCGCTGCGGTCCGTGGCGTTCAACGTGCACGCGTTCCGGGTCGCGGTCGACACCGCGACGGGCGAGGTGCGCGTCCTGCGGTCGGTCCAGGCCGTCGACGCCGGCACGGTGCTCAACCCCGAGCAGCTGCGTGGCCAGGTCGAGGGCGGCACGGCGCAGGCGCTCGGCACCGCGCTGCACGAGGAGGTGCGGCTCGACTCCGAGGGCCGGGTGACGACGGCCGCGTTCCGCAGCTACCACGTGCCGCAGCTGGCCGACGTGCCGGTCACCGAGGTCCTGTTCGCCCGCACCCACGACGACCTGGGCCCGCTCGGGGCGAAGTCGATGAGCGAGGCGCCGTACAACCCGGTCGCCCCGGCGCTCGCCAACGCGGTGCGCGACGCGCTGGGGGTGCGGCCCTACGCCCTGCCCATGTCGCGCGACCGCGTGTGGCGGCTCGCGGCGGGGCAGCAGGCCCCGACCTCCGACGCGGCGCCCTGACCCGTCAGGACGGGGGCCACCCGGAGCCCGCGCCGGGCGTCAGTCCACCGGACCGCGGGACCGCACGGCGAACATGTCCGGGTCCGGCTCCGGCGGCGCCACCCCGAGCCGCCGCGCGAGCGCCATCGCGTCGAACGGCGCGCGGACCTTGACGTCGTTGTCGAAGTACACGAACACGTCGCGCGGGCGGTCCGGGGCCGGCGGCGTCAGGCGCGGCCCGTCCGGCGGCGGCGTGCCCGTCGACCAGGCCCGGACCTTGGCCGCCCAGGCGTCGAGGGCCGCGTCGTCGTACCCCGACACGTAGAGCTCGCTGTCGCCGTGCAGCCGCACGTAGACGACGTCGCTCGTGACGTCCTCGAGGTGCGGCCACGTCCCCGCGGTGTCGGCGACCACGAGCCCGACGTCGTGCGCGCGCAACAGCTCGGGGAACGCCGGGTCGAGGTAGGTCGCGTGCCGCACCTCGAGCACGTGCCGCAGCGGCCGGTCCTCCTCGACCGTCGTCAGCGCGCGCCCCTCGGGGATCTTGTCGTCGTGCCCCGCGGCCAGGACCGCAGCGGCGGCCGTCGAGCGCGGCAGCAGGTCGAAGAACCGCGCGAGCCGGTCGGCGTCGAACCCGAGGTTCGGCGGCAGCTGCCACAGGACCGGCCCGGTCCGGTCGCCCAGCGCGAGCACCCCGGACGCGAAGAAGTTCGCGACGGCCGTCTCGACGCCCGCGAGCTTCTTCAGGTGCGTCACGAAGCGCGGGCCCTTGACCGAGAAGACGAAGCCGTCCGGGGTGTCCGCGCACCACGCCCGGTAGCTGTCGGGCCGCTGCAGCGAGTAGAACGAGCCGTTGATCTCGATCGAGCCGAGGTGCCGGGACGCCCACTCGAGCTCGCGCCGCTGCGGCAGCCCCCGCGGGTAGAACTCCCCGCGCCACGGCGCGTACCGCCAGCCGGAGATGCCGATCCGCACCTGCCCCGACCCCGTCATGCTCGCGACTCTAGGAGCCGCGCGCGCCACGCACCCGCCGAGCGTGCGTCAGGCCGTCGTGAGCGCAGCGGTGGTCCGGTGGATCGGGCCCGCCGTCGCCCGCAGCGGCTCCCCGCTCGCGCCGGACCGCACCGCGAGCACCTCGGCGAGGATCGCCACCGCGGTCTCCTGCGGGGTGCTCGCCCCGACGTCGAGGCCGATCGGCGAGCGCAGGCGGGCGATCGCGTCCTCGCCGACGCCCCGCATCCGGAGCTCCGCGACCCGGCGCTCGTGGGTCCGGCGCGAGCCCATCGCCCCGACGTACCCGGCGGGCGAGGCGAGCGCGAGCGCGACGGCCTCGGTGTCGAAGCGTGCGTCGTGGCTCAGCACGCACACCGCGGTCCGCTGGTCGAGCGTCGTCGCCCGCAGGTAGGTCGTCGGCCACGCGAGCACGAGCTCGACCCCGGGGAACCGCTCGGGCGTCGCGAACAGCGGCCGGGGGTCGCACACCGTGACCCGGTACCCGAGCACCCGGCCGGCGGCGGCGAGCGCGACCGAGAAGTCCATCGCCCCGACCAGCACGAGCCGCGGGGGCGCCGCGGCGACCTCGACGAACACGTCGAGCTCGTCGACCGGCCCGCCGCCGGACCCGGCGCACGTGAGCGTCGCGACGCCCGTCCGGCCGGACGCGAGCCGGGCCGCGACCTCGACGTCGAGCTGCCGCGCGAGGCCCGGCGGCAGGTCCGGCACCGGCCGTGCGCTGCCGACCTC
>NZ_JBFTER010000035.1:0-41313 GCF_047229345.1 Cellulomonas jepli
GGGCGGCGGCGCGGCGCGCGGCGGCGAGCGTGCGGGGGAGCGGAGCGGCGAGCGCGGTGGCCCCTCGCGCGGTGGTGGTGAGCGTGCGGGTGGTTCCCGTGCCGGTGGTGAGCGTGCCGGTGCCGGCTCCGGTCGCGGCGTCCCGCAGCGGGGCTCACGCACCGCGGCGCCGCGCGGAGCGCAGCCCGCACGCCGGACCCGGCCGGCCCCCGCGGCCGAGCCGCTGCGCGACGTGCACGACCCCGAGGGCGTGCGCCTGCAGAAGGTGCTCGCGACGGCCGGTCTGGGTTCGCGGCGCGCGTGCGAGGACCTCATCGCCGACGGGCGCGTGACGGTCGACGGCGTGCTCGTGCGTGAGCTGGGGGTGCGCGTCGACCCGAGGACGGCGGTCATCCACCTCGACGGGCTGCGCATCCAGCTCGACACGTCGCTCATCACGATCGCGCTCAACAAGCCGCTCGGCGTCGTCTCGACGATGCACGACCCGGAGGGGCGCCCCTCGCTCGCCGAGCTCGTCGCGCACCGCGAGGAGCGGCTGTTCCACGTCGGTCGGCTCGACGCCGAGACCGAGGGGCTGCTGCTGCTGACGAACGACGGCGAGCTCGCCAACCGCCTGTCGCACCCGTCGCACGAGGTCGCCAAGACCTACCTCGCGCACGTCGAGGGGCACGTGGCCGGCAACGTCGCGAACAAGATGCTGCACGGAGTCCAGCTCGAGGACGGGCTCGCGAAGGTCGACCGGTACCGGATCGTCGACTCGACGCCCCAGGCCGCGCTCATCGAGGTCGTGCTGCACGAGGGCCGCAACCGCATCGTGCGGCGCATGTTCGAGGAGGTCGGCCACCCGGTCACGCGCCTCGTGCGGACCCAGGTGGGCCCGATCAAGCTCGGCGACCTGCGCCCCGGCAAGACGCGCGTGCTCGGCAAGGAGGAGCTCGGCTCGCTCATGACGCAGGTGGGGATGTGAGCTCAGCGGTCGCCACGCGCGGCCCGGTGCGCGTGGTCGGCACCGGGCTGCTCGGTGCGTCCGTGGGGCTGGGGCTCGCGACGCGCGGCGTCGACGTGGTGCTGCACGACCCGTCGCGCACCGCGCTCGCGCTCGCGCGTGACGTCGGCGCGGGGCGCCCGGCGCACCCGGACGACGAGCCGCCCGCGCTCGTCGTGGTCGCGGCGCCGCCGGACGTCACGGCGCAGGTCGTGCGCGACGAGCTCGCCGCGCACCCCGGGGCGGTCGTGACCGACGTGGCGAGCGTCAAGGGCGTCGTGCTCGACGAGCTCCGGGCGTGGGGCGCGGACCTGACCCGGTTCGTCGGCTCGCACCCCATGGCGGGTCGCGAGCGCTCGGGCCCGTCGGCCGCGGTGCCCGACCTGTTCGTCGGCCGGCCCTGGGTGGTCGTGCACTCGGGGGAGTCCACCCCCGAGGCGGTGCTGGCGGTGCGTGCGCTCGCGGTCGACCTCGGCGCCGTCCCCGTCACGATGGACGCGGCCGCGCACGACGCCGCGGTCGCGGTCGTCTCGCACGTCCCGCAGGTCGCCGCGAGCCTCGTCGCCGCGCGCCTGCGTGCCACGCCGTCCGAGGCGCTCGGTCTCGCGGGGCAGGGTCTGCGCGACGTGACCCGCCTCGCCGCGAGCGACCCGGCGCTGTGGACGTCGATCCTCGCGGGCAACGCGGGCGCGGTGCGCGACGTGCTGCGTGCGCTGCGCGGCGACCTGGACACCGTGATCGACGCGCTCGACCAGATCGACGCGGCGATGACCTGGGACGACATCGAGCTGGGCGCGCTCGCCACGGTGGCGCAGGTCGTCGCGGACGGCAACGCGGGCGTCGCCCGTGTGCCGGGCAAGCACGGCGGCGCGCAGCGCACGTACGAGGTCGTGACGGTCCTGGTCCCCGACAGCCCGGGCGAGCTCGCGCGGCTGCTCACGGACGTCGGGCACGCGGGCGTCAACCTCGAGGACCTGCAGCTCGAGCACTCGGCGGGCCGCCCGGTCGGAATGGCGGCGATCTCGGTCCTCCCGGGTCGCTCGGAACACCTGGAGGCGGAGCTGACGGCCCGCGGATGGAGGTTGGTGAGTTGAGCACGCAGGTGCCCGCGACGCGCGGGCGCACGGTGGTCGTGGCGGTCGACGGGCCCTCGGGCTCCGGAAAGTCGAGCGTCTCGCGGGAGGTGGCCCGCCGGCTCGGGCTCGCGTTCCTCGACACGGGCGCGATGTACCGCGCGGCGACGTGGTGGTGCCTCGAGACCGGCGTGCCGCTCGACGACACCGCGGCGGTCGCCGCGACGGTCCGCGGCCTGCCGCTCGCCGTCGGCGTCGACCCGGACGCCCCGACGGTGCACGTCGGGGAGCACGACGTCGCGGCGGCGATCCGCGAGACGCGCATCTCGGCGGCCGTCAGTGCCGTCGCCACGAACCTCGACGTGCGGGCCGAGCTCGGGCGCCTCCAGCGTGAGGCGATCGCCGCGGAGAGCTCGCCGGAGTCGTTCTCCCAGGGCCGGGGCGTGGTCGCCGAGGGCCGCGACATCACCACCGTCATCGCGCCCGACGCCGACGTGCGCCTCCTGCTGACCGCGAGCGAGGAGGCGCGGCTCGCCCGCCGGGCACGGGACGTGCACGGCTCGGACGACGCCGCCGCGGTCGAGGCGACCCGGGACCAGGTGCTGCGCCGCGACGCCGACGACGCGACGGTCTCGACCTTCCACACCGCGGCCGACGGCGTCGTCACGGTCGACTCCTCGGACCTCGACTTCGAGCAGACGGTGCGCGCCGTGCTGGAGGTCGTCGCCCGCACGACCGGCGTCCGGGCATGAGCGCGGCGGGGGTCCGCCCGGTCGCGGGCGCCGCTGTCGCCCCGGGGCACGCGCGCGGGCAGTGGATCGGTCGCCTGCTCGCGCACGTGGTGTGGGACACGCGTGTGAGCGGGACGGAGCACGTGCCCGCCGAGGGGCCGGTGCTGCTCGCGGCCAACCACCTGGGCGTGCTCGACGGCCCGATCCTCTTCGGCGTGGTGCCACGGTCGGTGAACCTCCTCGTCAAGCACGAGATGTTCCGCGGGCCGGTCGGCACCCTGCTGCGCTGGTGCCGGCAGATCCCCGTCGACCGCGCGAACGGGCGTCCGGCGCTCACGACCGCGCTCGCGGTGCTCAAGGACGGCGGCGTCGTCGGGGTGTTCCCCGAGGGCAACCGCGGCCGCGGGGACGTGACGAGCGCGCGCGCCGGCATCGCCTGGCTCGCGGTGAACTCGGGCGCGACGGTGCTGCCGGTCGCGGTGCTCGGCACCCGCCGCACCGGTGAGTCCGTGCGGCACCTGCCCGCGCCCCGGCGCCGGCTCGCGGTCGAGTACGGCGCACCGCTCGACCTGGCCGCGGCGCCCGGTGCGTCCCGGCGCGAGGCGCTCGCCGCCGCGCAGGAGGCGATCCGGACGGGCCTCGCCGCGCACGTGACGGCCGCCGCGGCCCGCACCGGGCTCCCGCTGCCGACCGACGACCCCGAGGCGCCGCGTCGTCCGCCCGCGCCGCGGACCGGGTCGCATTAGTCCCGCGAGCGGTGCGCGGGGGAGGATAGGGCCCATGAGCCAGACCGACCCGACCACGGGCCTGCCCGACGAGACCGCGCCGGCCGCGCCCGCGGTCCCGGGAACCGACGCACCCGCCGCAGCCGTCGCCGAGACCGAGCTGACCGACGCCCAGCGCGAGGAGGCCCTGCGGGTCGGCCTCGCGGAGTACGAGCTCGAGGACGAGGACCTCGCGCTGCTCTCGGGCGACGGGCTCGACGAGGACGGTGCCGGGCCCTCCGCGCCGCTGCCCGTCCTCGCGGTCGTCGGCCGGCCGAACGTCGGCAAGTCGACCCTGGTCAACCGCATCCTCGGCCGCCGCGAGGCCGTCGTCGAGGACAAGCCCGGCGTGACGCGCGACCGCGTGAGCTACCCGGCCGAGTGGGCAGGGCGCCGGTTCACCCTCGTCGACACGGGCGGTTGGGAGGTCGACGTCGCCGGCATCGAGGCGCGCGTCGCCGAGCAGGCCGAGGTCGCGATCTCGCTCGCCGACGCCGTGCTCTTCGTGGTCGACGCGACCGTCGGCCCGACCGCGACCGACGAGCGCGTCGTGCGCCTGCTCCGCAAGGCCGGCAAGCCGGTCGTGCTGTGCGCCAACAAGGTCGACGGGCCGCGCGTGGAGGCCGACGCGACCGAGCTCTGGAGCCTCGGCCTGGGCGAGCCGCACCCGGTGTCGGCTCTGCACGGGCGCGGCACGGGCGACCTGCTCGACGCCGCGATGGACGCGCTGCCCACCGTCTCCAAGCACGGCGCCGCGATCCCCGAGGGCGGCCCCCGCCGGGTCGCGCTCGTCGGGCGCCCCAACGTCGGGAAGTCCTCGCTGCTGAACAAGGTGCTCGGCGAGGAGCGCGTCGTCGTCGACTCCGTCGCCGGGACCACGCGCGACCCGGTCGACGAGGTCGTCGAGCTCAAGGGCCGGCCGTGGGTCTTCGTCGACACCGCGGGCATCCGCCGGCGCGTGCACCAGACGTCCGGCGCGGACTTCTACGCGTCGCTGCGCACCCAGGCCGCGATCGAGAAGGCCGAGGTCGCGGTCGTCCTCGTCGACGCGAGCGTGAAGATCACCGAGCAGGACACGCGCGTGATCTCGCAGGTCATCGAGGCGGGCCGGGCGCTCGTCGTCGCGTACAACAAGTGGGACCTCATGGACGAGGACCGCCGCCCGTTCCTCGAGCGCGAGATCGAGCAGGACCTCGTGCAGGTGCAGTGGGCGCCGCGCGTGAACTTCTCCGCGAGGACCGGCTGGCACACCGACCGGCTCGTGCCCGCGCTCGAGCGCTCGCTCGCGTCGTGGGACACCCGCATCCCGACGGGCAAGCTCAACGCGTTCCTCGGTGAGCTCGTCGCGGCGCACCCGCACCCGCTGCGCGGGGGCAAGCAGCCGCGCATCCTGTTCGCCACGCAGGCCAGCACCCGGCCGCCGCGCTTCGTGATCTTCGCGACCGGCTTCCTCGAGGCCGGGTACCGCCGCTACATCGAGCGCCGCCTGCGCGAGACGTTCGGCTTCGAGGGCACCCCGATCTCGATCTCCGTCCGGGTGCGGGAGAAGCGCAAGCGGTGAGCGGGACGCCGCGCGGCGCCGGGCCGGGCGCGGGCCACGGCGTGCGCGACCGGCACCTGCTGCTGCGCCTCGGGCTCCCGCGGGACCCGTCCGCGACCAAGCACCTCGCGGGCTTCCTCGTCGCGACGGTCAGCACGGTGCTGCTCACGCGGGCGCTGCTCGCGGTCAGCGGCTACCCGCAGCTCGGCGGCGGCGGCCTGCACGTGGCGCACGTGCTGTGGGGCGGGCTGCTGCTCGCGGTCGCGATCGTGCTGTCGCTCTCCTACGCGGGTCCCGTCGTGCGGCCCGTCGTCGCGCTCGTCGGCGGCGTGGGCTTCGGGCTCTTCGTGGACGAGATCGGCAAGTTCGTCACGTCCGACAACGACTACTTCTACGAGCCCACGGCCGCCCTGATCTACGTGGTCGTCGTCGGCCTCGTGCTGCTCGTCGAGGCGATGCACCGCCGCTCCCCGCGGCACTCCTCGGAGGCGCTCGCGGGTGCCGTGGACCACGCCGTGGCCGGCGTCGCGGGGGGCTTCAGCCCGCGGGCCCGTCGCCACGCGCGCGGGCTGGTGGCCGACGCGGGCGACGTCCCCGCCGCGGCGGAGGTCGGCGCGCTGCTCGACCGGGTGTCCGACGACACCGAGGAGCTGCCCGACGTCATCGGCACGGTCGCGCACTGGATCGTGCGCGGCACGCGGCACCTCGTGCGCGCCCGGTGGGTCCCGTGGGTCACCGTGGGTGCGCTCACGCTCACCGGTGCGGCGACGGTCGGGCGCGGGATCTACGCGTGGTCCGCGGGCGCCGACGTGCCCGGGTGGGTCGTGACCGGGATGCTCGTGAGCGGGCTGGCCTCGGTGCTGTGCGCGCTGCGCGGCCTCGTGCTCGTGCGGCGCGACCGCGAGGAGGGCTACCGCTGGTTCCGGCGCGCCGTCCTGCTCAGCCTGCTCGTGACGCAGATCTTCCTGTTCCGCATCGACGAGTGGGCGGCGACCGTCGGGCTCCTCGGCGACCTGTTCCTGCTCGGCGTCGTCGCCGCGGAGCTCGACGTGATCACGGAGCGACGGCTCGCCCGGGCCGCGGCGAAGGCACCCGACACCGGCTCGGACGAGCCCGCCCGGGGTCGGTGACCGGCGCCCCGGCCGGGGTGCGGTATTCTTTCCGAGGTCCGTTCGCGGGCCAGCGGGCTGTGGCGCAGCTTGGTAGCGCACTTGACTGGGGGTCAAGGGGTCGCAGGTTCAAATCCTGTCAGCCCGACAGTGTGTCAGCAGGTCAGAGGCTCGTCCCGCAGGTCGGGGCGGGCCTCTTCTGCGCGCTGGCGCCTGAGTCGGGGCCCCATCTGTCGGTGGACGTGCGCGGGCACGCCCCGTCGCGCGCGGACGAGCACGCCCGGACGGCTCCTCACCATGGCTCCATCACCTCGTCGTCAGCCGGGCCCCTCATCGGGCGCGGGCGCACAGGAGAGCGATGTCGTCGTCGTGGGCCGTCAGGCGAGCGCCGACGTGCTCGAGCAGGGTCTGAGGTCCTCGTGCCGGGTCGTGCTCCCCGACGCGGCGCACGAGGCGTTCGAGGTCGGCGGCGAGGTCGCCGCCGCGCGTCTCGACGAGCCCGTCGGTGTAGAGCAGGAGGTGGTCGCCTGACGTGAGCGTGATGCTGTGGTCGTGCCGGTCCGCCCCGGGTCGAGCGCCGATGAGGAGGTCGGGCGGGGTGTCGAGCAGCTCGGCGCGACCGTCGGCGCGCTGCAGGACCGGCGGTGGGTGACCGGCGTTGGACCAGAGCAGGAGCCGGCTGCCGTCGCTCGACCTCCTGACCTGAGCCACGACGAGCGTCGCGATCACGTCGAGCTGGAGGTGGTGCAGCGCGTCGTCGAGCGCGCCGAGGACGACGGCCGGCGACTCGTGCCTCGTCTGCGCGATCCCGCGGAGGATGTTGCGGACCTGGGCCATCGCGGCGGCGGCGTCCTGGTCGTGACCGGCGACGTCCCCGATGACGAGGTGCGCTGTCCCGTCGGGCGTGTGGAAGACGTCGTACCAGTCGCCACCCACCTGAGCGACCCGCTGGGCGGGTTGGTACGAGACCGCGAACTCCAGGTCGTCGCTCGGGGGCGGTGAGGTGAGCAGCCCACGCTGCAGCGTCTCGGCGATGCTCCGGACCTCAGCAGCGCGGCGCCGCTCGGCGTCGCGCACCTGGAGCCGGTCGAGCGCCTGCGCGCACTGGGCCGCGAACGCCCGCAGGAGCTCGACCTCCTCGGCCGGGAACGTCCGCTCGCTCGCGAAGGCGACGGCGAGCGACCCGAGCAGCCGGGGACCGATCTGCAGCGGGAGCACCGCCCAGGCATGCGTGGGCTCGGCGGTCAGCGCCATCGCGTCGAGCAGACCGGGGTACCCGGCAGCCGCGGCGCGGTTCGGGACGAGGACGAGGCTGCCACGGGCCGCGATCGAGGAGGGCATCGGCCCGTCCAGCGGCAGCTCCCCGAACGCGCGCTGCACGTCGCCACCGAGCGAGGGGGTGACCGTGAGGTGCAGCACGTCCTGGCCGGGTTCGCGGACGGCGATCGAACCGCCGCTCGCGTCGAGCACGGGGAGCCCGGACCCGAACACCACCTCGATCAGCTCGGCGACCGAGTCCGCCGACCCGACCCGGAGGGTCACGTCCGCCAGGCTCGCCAGGCGCCGGCTGGCGACGTCCTTCGCGCGCAGTGCCGCCGCGAGGTCCTCGGCGCGCGCGAAGAGGTCCGCCTCGACCTCCATGGCGCGACGCTCCCAGTGCTCACCACGCTCGCGTTCGACGGCGTGGCGCCGGCTCTCCTGCACGAAGTCGGTGACGTTCTCCGCGCGCTGCACCAGGAGGGCCACCCGACCCTCGGCGTCCAGGATCGGCACGCTGATCAGCGACCAGTACCGCTCGACCATCCCGCCGGTCTCCGGGTCGGGCACGTCGTACTTCTGCAGCGGCATGGCGTCGGGACGCCCGGTCGCCACCGCGCGGTCGAACGAGCTGCGGATCCACGGCACGCCGTGCTCGTCGAGCGTCTCCGCGGTCGGCGGGAACGCCTCGAACACCGGGGTCCCGACGATCTCCTCGAGCGCCCGGCCGACGTTGGCGAGGTACGCCTCGTTGGCGTCGAGGATCCGGTAGTCGGGTGCGACGGGCGACATCACCAGGTAGGACGTCGGGATCTGCGCGAACAGGGCAGCGTGGTCCACGACGACGTCACGTCCAAGGCCGTCACCCGCGGCGTCGTCGTGCGTCCGCCCCACCGCGCGCGACGCCCCGGTCCCACTCACGTGCACTCCGTCCCGTTGGGTTCGCGATCGTCGGCGACGAGGCAGACGGCTGTGAGCGAGGTCCTTGACTGAGGCATTCTCGCTCGTCGCACGGTGATCCACCCGTCGACGACGGGGACGGAACGATCACCCGCAGGGGTCCTCGGTGGCGCGGCGGGCGGTGCGTACGATGCGACGATGCGGGAGCTGCGGTGACGGACGACGGGCCGCTGCGGCTGCACCCCGGGGGCGATCTCGTCCTCGACCCCGACCTCCACGCGCCTGCAGCGGCTCGGCACCACGTCCGGGACCTTCTGGCTGGTGCCGGACGCGACGCCTGGATCGACGCAGCGGAGCTCGCCGTGAGCGAGCTGGTCACGAACGCGGCCCTCCATGCCCAGACGGCGATCGAGGTCTCCGTGATGCTGAGCCCGCAGGAGGTGCGTGTCGAGGTCCGCGACCACAACCCCACAGGCCCCAGGCAGCGCAGGTACGGCGCCCACGCGACGACGGGCCGGGGCATGGGGATGGTGGCCGCCATGACCGACCACTGCGGCGTGATCCAGCTCGAGGACGGCAAGATCGCCTGGTTCACCCTCACCGCGGGGGCGCCGGAGCCGTCTCTCGACGAGATCCTCGCGGCCTTCGACGAGGAGCAGTGGGAGGTCACGCCGAGTCCACCGTCGAGCGGGACGGCCGTGGGTCCACCACCACCCGTGACCGGCCGGGTCGTGCTCGCGGGCGTGCCCCCGACGCTCTGGATGGCTGCCCAGGAGCACCACGACGCGATGGTGCGCGAGCTCCGTCTGTACGGCGCGAGCCACCCGGAGACGCGCGTCGACTTCGCCAGCGCGGAGGTCGCGCGCACGGCGCTCCTGGACCTGGTGGACGTCGAGGTGCGGAGGGCTCCGAGCGACACCGGGCGGCCGGTCACGCTCCCGGAGGGGCACCCGAGCCCCCTGCGCGAGGTCCGGGCACCTGTGCACCTCGCCCTCGACGTGCCGCCCGCCGTCGCTGCCGCCTCCGCTGCCCTGCAGGACGTGCTCGACGCGGCCGAGCGGCTCGCCCGTGACGGTGCGCTCCTGGCCTTCCCCGGTCAGCCGGAGATCGTCGCCCTCCGGGACTGGGTGTGCGAGCAGGTGCAGAGCCAGCTGCGCGGGGTCCCGCCGCGGCCGTGGGTCGGCAGTGCGGACAGGCGCTTCGAGGTCGACGCGGAGGCCGCGCGGTCGAGCGCCGCGACCGCGGCGGTCATCGACCGCGTCCGGTCCAGCCCTCGAGGTGTCGTGGCCTCCGACGCGCGCAACCGCATCCTGGGTGTGAGCGCAGGGCTGGCCGCCTCCCTGGGCTGGGAGGTCGACGACCTCGTCGGGCGGCGCCTCGTCACGCTCATCCCGCCCTCTCTGCGGGAGGCCCACATCGCCGGCTTCAGCCGGCACCTCAGCACGGGCCGAGCCCACGTGCTGGGGGTACCGCTGCTGCTGCCCGTCCTGCACGCCTCGGGCCACGAGCTGCTGTGCGACTTCGTGATCGAGCAGGTCGGCGCCGGAGACGGCCAGTCCCTGTACCTCGCGTGGATCGACCCGCGCGATCCGGGGCAGCAGCGGCGCGCTCGCCCCGAAGGCTCGTGACGCCGGTCCGCCCAGACCTTGGCCGCCCCGGGCCTCGCGGGGCGGCCGCCGACGCGACGGGGTCGGGCGTGCGCAGCCGACGTCTCATGCAGGGGGCGCAGGCGCTCCCGACGACAGCCCATCGAGTACGGTGCGGTCGGCCTCCGAGAGCCAGGTCTCCTCGAGGAGGGTCGCTCCGGCTGCGCGCAGCGCGGCGCTGAGCGGTCCGGCCCACAGGTGCTCGATCAGGGCGACGACGGCCAGCCCGTGCGTGGGGACGACGTCCGCGAGAGACCAGCTGTCGGCGGGACCGACGCCCTCGACCCCCTCGTGCACACCCTCGAGCAAGGCGGCCACGACCTCGCCGTGGCCGTCGACGTCGCCCTCGACCGTCTCCAGCGAGCCGTCCCGGGCGCGCCGCACGACGAGCAGGTCGACCAGCCGCACGACGCCCGCCGCACGCAGGCGCGTGAGCTCGGACAGCACCGAGCCGTCGAGGTGGGCCTCGTCGAGCCCGAGCACCAGCACCTGCACGGGTCCAGCGGTCACGGCGAGACCCGCGCGGCGAACGTCGCGAACTCGTCGTCGGTCAGGACTCCCTGGTCCCGGAGCTCGCGGAGCTGACGCACGGCGTCGGGCTCCGCGGCCCTCGGCGGCATGGACGCGGACCGGGTCGTCGGGGGGTGCCGCAACGTGGGCGGCACCTGCTCCTGCGGGTGCTGGAGCGAGTAGATCTGCGCCGGGGTCAGCCGGCCTCCGTAGTACGGGACCTGGCCGGTCATCCCCGAGCGCCGCAGCTGCCTGGGTACCAGAATCATCGGCGGGCTCCTTCGATCAGCCGGTCATCGTGTGGCGCACCCGTTCCAGCATGGTCTGCTCCCGGTCACTGACCCGCGTGGCGCCGATCCCCAGGAACCCGCCCTCCTTGGCCGCGTCGGCTGCGGCCTGGGCGATGTCGACGACCCAGCGGCTGAAGGCGGTCGCCTCCGGCGGCGTCGCCTTGGCGGCCAGGAGGGCGCGGGTCGCGTGCAGCTCGTCCAGCAGCGCCTCCCGCGGGTCGCCGCCCCCGCCCGGGCGGTAGCCCTTGAGCGGGTGCTCGCGCTGCTGGGTCATCGCCTGGACGTCGAGGGCGACGTCGGCCAGCAGCGGCTCGCGGGTCGGCGGGTTCATCGCTCCGCGCACGGCGGCCATCTGCTCCTTGCCCGCCTCGATCGGACCGCCGGGGTCGGCCAGGGAGACGGCCAGTGCCGCCACGAACGGCGCGCGCACGATCTGAGCCCACTCGTCCTCGGAGAAGTCGTCCTTGGCGGCCATGCGTCCACGCAACCCCTCGCCCCGCACGCTGTCAATGCCGCTGCGCGGGTGTTGCCGCACCGCCGACGGGTGTGCAGTGCGACTGGTCAGCGCGCGGAGCCGGCTCCGCCGTCCAGGGCCGGGGCCTGCGAGCCCGCCGAGCGCCGACGTCGCCGGACGACGACGAACACCGCGGCGAGCGCCACCGTCGTGATCGTCGCGGAGAGCACGATCGAGGCGAGCGGGAAGCCCGCCAGGGCCGTGCCGACGAGGTACGCGAGGCAGCAGGTGTAGACCGACCAGAGCGTCCCGCCGATCGCGGACCACACGAGGAACCGGCGGTACGGGTACCGGGCGAGCCCCAGCGAGGCGTTGACGACGAACCGCACGCCGGGCACGTAGCGGCCGGCGACGAGGAGCACCGGGGCGCTCGAGCCCATCGACGACATCACCGCCGCGACGCGCCGGTCGCGCAGCGTGGCCTCGAGCCGCGGACCCACGGAGGCGCCTGCCCGCCGGGCGATCCCGTAGAGCGCCGAGTCGCCGACGACCGCGCCGAGTGCCCCCGCGAGGACGACCCAGCCGAGCGCCAGCACGCCCTGCGCCGCCAGCGTGGCCGCCGCGTTGAGGGTGGTCTCCCCGGGCAGCAGGGCGATGACCGCGTCGCCGAGCACGAGGAGGAAGACGGCGACGTACGCCCACGGCTCGGACTCGATGTCCAGGGCGGCCAGCGCGTCGCGTCCACCGGCGCGGTTGAGGACCGCGACGAGGGCGACCAGCACGACTGCGACGCCCACCGCGACGAGCAGCCCTCGCCGGGCGCGGTGGGAGGGGTGGGGGCCGGTCGTGCGAGGGGTGCCGTCGTCCGCGCCGCCCTGGCTCATCCCGCACCCGCCGCCTCCGCCGGAGGGCCAGCGACGCGGCAGCGGCGGCCCGACCGGTCAGGTGCAGCGTCGCGCGCCGGGGGCGTCCGCGCAACCACCGGCTCCAGCGCCGAGGTGCCGTTCCCCGTCCTGCGCCCCGAGCGCCTCCAGCGCGCCGAGCGCCGGACGTGGTCGGCCGACGGGCCGGTGGGAGCGCCGGACGCCGCGCCTCATGCACCGCGGACGATGCCGCGTCGCTCCGGACCCCGTGAGGCTGGCGTCCGGGGTCGGTTCCGGGCCCGTCGGTCCGTGCGGGGCGACTCGATCCCGTGCGGGGCGATCGAGGCGCTGCCGCGCCGCCGGGGGAAGGAGCGGGACCGTGGCCGATCCTGCCTCGACGCGACCGTCCACCGACCTGCGCCGCGTGCTGATCCCCCTCGCGCTCGCGCAGTTCATCTGCAGCTTCGCGGGCTCGAACATGAACGTGATGATCAACGACATCAGCGAGGACCTGGGCACGACCGTCCAGGGCGTGCAGTTCGCGATCACGATCTTCCTGCTCGTCATGGCCGCGCTGATGATCCCCGGCGGCAAGCTGACCGACAAGTACGGCCGCAAGCTGTGCCTCAACGTGGGTCTCACGGTGTACGGCGTCGGGGCGCTGATCAGTGCGGTGTCGCCGGGGATCGGCGTGCTGATCCTCGGCAACTCGATCCTGGAGGGCATCGGCACCGCGCTACTGATCCCGCCGGTCTACATCCTCACGACGCTGCTGTTCACCGACGTGACCTCCCGTGCTCGCGCGTTCGGGGCGATCAGCGGGATGGGCGGCATCGGGGCGGCGGCCGGACCCCTCATCGGCGGGCTGATCACGACCGCGATCAGCTGGCGGGCCGCGTTCGTCTTCCAGGCCCTGGTCGTCGTGGTGATCATCGTGCTCAGCCAGAAGTACGTGCGCGACCCCCTGCCGGCCGACCGGACCCGCCCCTTCGACGCCGGCGGGGCGGTCCTGTCGGCGCTCGGCCTCGTGCTCGTCGTCCTGGGCATCCTGCTCGCCGACGACAACATCGTCGCGATGCTCGCTCTCGTCGGCGCCGGGGCGCTCGTGCTCGTGTGGTTCTTCGCGTCGACCCGCGCCAAGGAGCGCGCCGGCAAGGAGCCGCTGCTGTCCACGGCGCTCTTCCGCAACCGCACGTCGAACCTCGGGCTCGTCACGCAGAACATCCAGTGGATGATCCTCATGGGCGTCTCGTTCGTCGTCTCCGCCTACCTCCAGGTCGTGCGCGGCTACAACGCGATCGAGACCGGCGTGGTCTTCACGGCGGCGACGGTCGGTCTGATGCTCTCGTCGCTGGCGGCCGAGCGCCTCGCGAAGCGGCGCGCGCAGCGGACGCTCGTCCTCGCGGGCTTCGCCGTCACGATCGTCGGCATCGTCGTCTTCCTCGTGGTCGTGGGCCTCTCCGACAGCGTCTGGGCGTTCGTGCCCGGGCTGTTCCTGATCGGGCTCGGCATCGGCGCGATGCTGACGCCGTCGGTGAACATCGTGCAGTCGAGCTTCGCGGAGCACCTGCAGGGCGAGATCTCCGGCCTGTCGCGCAGCGTCTCCAACCTCGGGTCCTCGCTCGGCGCGGCCATCGCGGGGACGATCCTCGTCGCTGCGATCACGACCCAGCCGGGTCGCTCCTACGCCGTCGCGATGAGCGTCCTCGCCGTGATCGGCGTCGGTGGGCTCGTGGCGGCGGCGCGGCTCCCCGCGGTGCCGCCGTCGCCGGCGGGCTCGCCGGCGGTGCCGAGCCAGCCGCGGCGCCCCGCGCAGCCGAGCTAGCCGCGCCCGCCCCCACAGCCGAGCTAGCCGCGGCGCCCCCGCGCAGCTGCTTCGGACGGCCCGCCTGCCGCTGCTCCGGACGGGGCCGTGCTCCCGAAGAGGTTCGGGAACAGCGCCCCGATGAGGGTGAGCGTGCCGTAGACGACCATCCACACGCCCAGGACCCACAGGAGCACCGTGAAGGACCTGCCCGGCCACACGAGGACGGCGATCCCGGCGGCGAGGGTCACGACGTTCGCGACGGCCGGCCACACCGTGCGGTCCCGGACCGCCTCGACGAGCCCGAGCGCCCCCTGGGCGACCAGGACCGCTCCGAGCGTGACGGCGAGCACGGTCAGGGTCGTGATCGGGGCGAGGAGCAGCACGATCGACGCGGCGACCCAGACCACGCCGACCACCGCCGTGAGGACGCGCGCCCCCCGGGGGACGCCCCGCGAGGCGGCCGCCTGGACGATCCGCACGACGCCGGTGACCAGGAGGTGCAGGGCGAAGAGCAGGAGCAGGATCCTGGCCGCGGGCTCCGGCCGTGTCTGCACGACGATCCCGAGCAGGATCGACACGACGCCGTAGAGCGCCGTCACCCATCGTTGCGCCATCGGTCGCCTCACGTCCCGGCCGGACGGGCCCGCCCGCGGTGACCGGGCCCCCTGCTGAGGTCGAGCGTGGTGACGTCCGGACCGCAAGACCTCACCTGCATCGGGTGAGGCGCGGGGCGCGCGCCCCACCGTCGACGGACGTCTCGCTCCCGGCCGCGCGACGAGGACCGGCGACGCCGCACCTCGCCGCGCGGCTCTCATCCGTCGGGGATGACGCCGGGGGCCGGAGGATGCGCGACGCTGCGAGCGCACCGGTCCGCTCCTGGACACGCCACGCCGCGGGTGCTCGACGACGCTGGTCCGTCGAGGCGTGGTGACCGCCACCGCCGAGCACCGACGGAGCCCGCATGATCCGCTTCCTGATCCGTGCGCTCGTCTTCCTGGCGTCGTCGGCCCTCGGTCTGCTGGCGGCGAGCGCGATCCTCGGTGACGACTTCCGGCTCACCGCGACCGGCTTCCTTGCCACCGTGGTGATCTTCGCCGTGGCGCAGAGCGTGCTGGCCCCGTTCATCGCCTCGGTCACCGCGCGCTACGCCTCCGCGTTCCTCGGGGGCGTCGGGCTGCTGTCGACGTTCGTCGCGCTCGCCCTGGCCTCGTGGATCACCGGCGGGGTCACCGTCGACGGCGCGACGGCGTGGGTCGTGGGCACGTTGGTCGTCTGGCTGGTGACGGCGCTGGGCTCGCTCCTGCTCCCGCTCGTCTTCCTGCGCAACCGGCGGGACGCCGCCGGGAAGCCGCCGGTGGCCGGGCCCCGGGCGTCCCCGTGACCTCCGCCCTGCTCGGGGTGGCTGCGCGTGGCGGCGACGGGACTCGCCCGGCACGGGGGAGGCCCCGGGCCGCCCGGGGACGAAGCATGCACTGAGCGACGCCAGCACGATCCTGCGGAAGGACACGAGGATGCCGGACACGCAGACGCCCGCCGGAGGTTCGCCGGCCGACGAGCTCGCCGCGCGCATCGAGCTCCTCGAGCGCGAGAACGCCGAGCTCCGCCGACGTGTCGCCGCCCCGGCACCGCAGGGGGGCACCGCGCCGGCAGGGCGGCCGGTCCGTCCCCAGCGCCTCAGGTCCGTGGCGGCGGCCCTCCTCGTCGTGGGCGGGCTGCTCCTGGCACCCGTCGCGGTGGTCGCCGCCTGGGCGGAGCGCGAGCTCACCGACACCGAGCGGTTCGTCGAGACGATCGGGCCGCTCGCCGGCGACCCCGTCATCCAGTCGGCGGTCGTCAACCGGCTGACCGCGCTCGTCATGGAACGCGCCGATGTCGACACCCTCGTGCACGACGCCGTCACGGCGATCGGCAGCCAGGAGGGTCTGCCCCCGCGCATCGCGCTGGCGCTCGGCGCGATGGAGGAGCCGCTGACGAGCGGCGTCGAGTCGTTCGTGCGCCGTGCCGCCACCCAGGTCGTCGAGAGCGACGCGTTCGAGACGGCGTGGGTCGAGGCCAACCGGATCGCGCACGAGCAGCTCGTCGCCGTCATGCAGGGCAGCGAGGGCAGCACGCTCCAGGTCGGCGACCAGGGCCAGCTGACGATCCAGCTCGCGGGGGTGATCTCGGCGCTCAAGGACCGGCTCGTCGCGGGGGGCTTCGACATCGCCGCCAACATCCCCGAGGTGAATGCCTCCTTCACGCTCGTGCAGACCACGCAGCTCGTGAAGGTCCAGAACGCCTACAACACCGTGCGGATCGTCGGGACCTGGCTCCCGTGGGTCAGTCTCGGTCTCCTCGCAGCCGGCGTCCTGACGGCACGCAACCGCTCCCGGACGCTCGTCGTGGTCGGGCTCGGCCTGGCGATCTCGATGTTCGTGCTCGGTCTCTCGCTCTCCTTCGGCAGGACGCTGTACCTGGGCGAGCTGACCGGCAAGATCGCGCGGCTCGACGCGGCCGAGGTGGTCTTCGACCAGGTCGTGGTGTACATCCGGGCTGCCCTGCGCACGGTCGCCGTCGCGGGTCTCGTCGTCGCCGCCGCGGCGTACTTCGGCGGCGGCAGCGCGTCGGCGCGCACCATGCGGGCCGAGACGTCGCGGGCGTTCGCCGCGTCCCGCACCTGGGCCGAGCGGCGCGGGGTCACTGCCGGGCCCGTCGGCACCTGGCTCGGGGCGCACAAGGGGTTCGTCCGTGCGGTGATCGTCTCGCTCGCCGGGCTGGCGATCCTGCTGGCGTCGACGCCGACGCCGGGCCTCGTCGTGGGTGCGGCCCTCGTCGCCGCGGTGCTCGTCGCGCTGCTCGAGCTCGTCGCCCGACCGGGCCCCCCGCACCCGGTCGACGCGACGCCCGAGCCGGCCGGTGCCGTCGACACGGCCGCGGGTCCACCGCCCGAGCTCGCCACCCTCGCCCGCTGAACCGCCGTCGGCGGGCGAGGGGGGCACGACGCCCGCTCCGGTCGGGCTCGTCCCCGTCCTTCGGCGCCGAACCCGATCCGGAGGTGGTCCCGGTGTTCCTGAAGCAGCAGTCCCACGGGCTGAGCCGAGAGCAGCGCGAGGAGCTCGGCCGGTCCGTCCGCGAGACCGTGCCGATCGAGGCGCACGCCTACCTCGACACGCTCGGGCGGACCGACCCCGTCGAGCTCCTGGAGGGGCAGGCCGCCTCACGCGTCCCCGAGCTCGTCCCGCTCCGGTACGGCCGCATGCTCGCGTCGCCCTTCGCCCACCTCCGGGGTGCAGCGCTCGTGATGGCGTCCGACCTCGCACGAGCACCGCGGACCGGGCTCGAGGTCCAGCTCTGCGGCGACGCGCACATGAGCAACTTCGGCGTGTACGCGTCGCCGGAGCGGCGGCACGTCTTCGACCTCAACGACTTCGACGAGACCTTCCCCGGTCCGTTCGAGTGGGACGTCAAGCGCCTCGCCGCGAGCCTCGTCGTGGCGGCGCGCGGCAACGGCTTCGGCAGGAAGCAGGCGAGGCGGATCGCCCGGTCCGCCGCCGAGGGCTACCGGAGCGCGATGACCGACCTCGCCGGTCTCGGCAGCCTGGCCGCGTGGTACCAGCACCTCGACGCCGACGAGCTGGTGTCCGAGATCGGGAGCGTGCTGGACGCACGACGTCAGGCCCGCATGCGGTCCACGCTCAAGAAGCACCGCTCCCGGGACAACCTCCACGCACTCAAGCGGCTCACGTCCGTCGTCGACGGCCACGCGCGGATCCGCAGCATGCCGCCGGTGCTCGTGCCGGTCGAGGAGATGCTGGAGGGAGCGGCGCTCGACGCCCTGTACGCGCAGATGGACGGGTTCGTCCACGCGTACGGGCGGACGTTGCAGCCGAACCACGCCCACCTGCTCGAGCAGTTCCACTTCGTCCAGATGGCCCGCAAGGTCGTCGGCGTGGGCAGCGTCGGCACCCGGGCCTGGATCCTGCTGCTCCAGGGTGTCGACGAGGGCGACCCCCTGTTCCTCCAGGTCAAGGAGGTGGGCGAGTCCGTCCTGGCCCGCTACTCGCCCGCCCCGGGCTGCGACGACCAGGGCAAGCGGGTCGTGCTCGGCCAACGGCTCCTGCAGGCGACGAGCGACGTCTTCCTGGGATGGCAGCGGGCGTACGGGATCGACGGCGTCGAGCGGGACTTCTACGTGCGTCAGCTGCGCGACGGCAAGGGCTCGGTCGTCGTCGAGGCGATGGCCCGCGACGCGATGACGTACTACGCGAGGGTCTGCGGTCGGACCCTCGCACGGGCGCACGCGCGCTCGGGCGACCGCGTGGCCATCGCCGCATACCTCGGGACGACGGACCGGTTCGACCGGGCTGTCGGGGAGTTCGCGGACGCCTACGCGGACCTGAACGCGCGCGACCACGACGCGCTGGCCGAGGCGGCAGCCTCCGGCAGGGTCACGGCCGCGGTGGCGTGAGGTCCCGGTCCGGACGAGAGCGCGGAGCCGTCCGCCCGAGCTGCTCGTCGCTGCCGCCCTCGCCACGTGGCTCATCCGTGCCGGACGACGTGCACCTCGGGGCCCGTCGGCACAGTGGGGAAGTCGCGTGAGCGTGCCCGCGCCGCGACGAGGAAGGAGCCCGCTGATGCCGACCCGTCCACCGGTCGCGGACCAGGGCACCGTCGGCGACCTGCAGGTGACGACGCGGCAGTCCGGCGCCGTGGACGCCCTGGTGATCTTCGGGGCGACGGGCGACCTCGCCCGGCTGGAGACGTTCCCCGCGCTCGTCGGTCTCGTCGAGCGGGGCGTGCTGACCGCGCCGGTCGTCGGCGTCGCGAGGAGCGGGTGGCAGCTCGCCGAGTTCCGCCACTACGCCGCGGAGTCGCTCCGGCTGAACGGGATGGACCCCGGGAGCCCGGCCGCCCGGACGCTGCTCGACCTCCTGCGGTACGTCGACGGCGACCTCGACGACCCCGGGACGTACGCCGCGCTGTCCTCCGCGCTGGGCGACGGGCGCCGGTTCCTCTACTACCTCGAGGTCCCGCCCGCGCTCTTCGGCCGGATCGCGCGGGGGATCGCCGCCGTCGGCCGTGCCGGCGGCTCACGGGTCATGGTGGAGAAGCCGTTCGGGACCGATCTCGACAGCGCCCGGCGCCTCGACGCGACGATCCACGAGTTCTTCCCGGAGTCGAGCGTCTACCGCGTCGACCACTGGCTCGGGCTGGACCCGCTCGAGAACGTGCTGGTCGCGCGCTTCGCGAACTCGGTCCTCGAACCCCTCCTCACCCGGGACCACGTCCGCAGCGTCCAGATCACGATGGCCGAGACGTTCGGGGTGCTCGAGCGTGGGAGCTTCTACGAGCGGACCGGCGCCGTCCGGGACGTGCTGCAGAACCACATGCTGCAGGTCCTGGCGAGCGTGCTCGCCGAACCGCCGACGGGCGACGTCGCCGAGTCGTGGGTCGCCTCGAAGTCGGCCATGCTCGCCGCGGTGCGCCCGCTCGACGCCGAGCGCGCCGTGCTCGGCCAGTACCTCGGGTACCGCGACGCCCCCGAGGTCGCCCCCACGTCGACGACGGAGACGTACGCGGCCGTGCGCCTCGCCGTGGACTCGTGGCGATGGGCGGGCGTGCCGGTCCTGGTCCGCGTCGGCAAGTGCCTGCCCGTCACGGCCACCGAGATCACGTTCGAGTTCCGTCGCCCTCCGCTCGACGTGCTGGGCGGCCTCGCGGACGAGCCGGCCAACCGGCTGCGCTTCCGCATCTGGCCCGACAGCGCCGTCGGGCTCCGGCTCGTCGGCAAACGACCGGGACCCGGGTGGGCGGTGGCGGCGGAGGAGCTCACGTTCGCGCGGCAGGCCGGCACGGACATGCGCCCGTACGACCGGCTGATCGGTGCCGCGCTCGACGGCCGGCGGGGGCTCTTCGCCCGCCAGGACGCGGTCGAGGCCGCCTGGCGCGTCGTCGACCCCGTGACGTCCGCCGGGCTCCCCGTGCACCCGTACGCCCCTGGCTCGTGGGGGCCGCCCGAGGCCGACGGGCTGCTGCCTCCCGGCACGAGGTGGCTGGACCCGCAACCGTGAGCGCGAGCTCGACCCCGTCGCACGACACCATCGAGGAGGCACCATGGTCGCCCCGACCAGCCCGGACAACCGCACGGCCGGCCGTCCCTACGCGTCACGACTCTGGGCGGCGGGCTGCGCCACGGCAGCCGTCGCCGCCCTGATCGCCCTCGCCGGAGCGGCGGTGTCGCAGGCCGTGTTCGACGTGCCCCTGCTCGCGGCGGACATCGCGGGCCTGGGGTGGTCGACCACCGCGACCGTCGCCGGTGGCGCGGCGCTGATCGCCCTGGTCCTCACCGGGGTGCTGCACGCGCTCCTGGCGGCGGTGCCGCGGCCCGTCGCGTACTTCGAGTGGATCGTCGCCCTCGTCGGCGTCGTCCTCGTGTTCGTGCCGTTCGCGTACGACGCCCCGCGCGGGAGCCAGGTGGCGACGTCGGTCGTGTCCGGCCTGGTGATGGTGGCCATCGGCTCCTTGCTGGGCACGCAGGGCGCCCTGATCGACCGCGGCCGGGCACGCGCGAGCGGCTGACCGGGCGCGGGTCAGCCGCGCCCCGAGGCCAGGTGCTCGTCGAGCGTGTCCGAGCGCAGCGCGTCCATGAGGGCGGCGAACGGGCCGGGGTCCGGCACCACGGTCGGGGAGCCGTCCGCGGCGGTGCCGGGCGTCGTCGGCGCCGTGACCACCTGGACGTCGTCGGGCCGCAGCGTGCGCAGGCTGGCGAGCAGCCCGAGCATCGTGCCGCGGTCGAGGCCCTCGTCGACCGCCACCGAGCCCGACAGGACGTCGAGCAGCTCGAGCCACGTCGTCGGGTTCGAGCGGACGTCGTCGTGGCCGAGCCGGTCGAGGATCGCGCGCAGCCAGAGCTGCCCGCGCTCGGCCCGTGCGGCGTCGTCCTCGGTGTCCTGCACCCACGCCAGGGCGAGGCCGCCGGTCAGCCGGTGCCGACCGGCCGGGACGGCGACGCGGCCGCGGACCACGACGTCGTCCGTGACGTCGAGGTCGACCCCGCCCAGCGTCTCGGTGACCCGCGCGAAGGTCTCGGCGTCGGTCAGCGCGACGTGGTCGACGCGCACGCCTGTGAGCTGCTCGACGGCCTGCACCGCACCGGCAGGCCCGCCGAGCGCGGCCGCCGAGCGCAGCGGGGCGGGCTCCGAGCCCGGGACGTCGACGCGGAGGTCGGGCGGCAGGGCGACGACCTGCGCGCTGCGGCGGTCCGCGGCGACGTGGGCGAGCAGCACGACGTCCGTGCCGGCGCCACCGTCCGCTCCGACGTCGTCCCCGCCCCCGTCGTCTCCGCTCGCACCGAGCACGAGGACCGTGAGCGCCGGTTCGGTGGCCGAGCCCGCGGCCGGGGGAGCGGGCTCGGGCGGTCGCGTCGGGAGGTCCGCGAACGGGTCCGGGAAGCGCTGGACCCGGCTGTCGAGGCGGTCGACCGCGACGAGCGCGCCGGTGGTCCCCGCGACCACGAGGAGCACGAGGGACACGAGGACGGCGAGGACGACGGTCCGCAGGACGCTCCGCCGGGCGCGCGCGGCGGGCGGCGGGCGCTCGTCGTGCGCCGGGGCGGGGTGCTCGGCGGCGAGCTCGGGGCGGACCGTCTCCGTGATGCCCTCGACCGCGGAGAGCACCTGGTGGAGCGCGGCGGCGTACGCGGCCTCGTCGCGGCCGGCGGGGTCGAGCACGTCGTCGTCGGCGGCGGCCCGCGGTGTCGTCGGCGTGCGGTGCCGGGCGGCGACGCCGACGAGCGCGGACAGGCGTCCCGCGACGTCACCCTCGGGCAGCACCTCCGGACCCAGGGCCCGCGCGACGCGGGCGAGCTCCCGCAGCGTGAACGTGCGCCGGATCGCCGACGGCACGGCGCGCACGACCGCGGCGCGCTCCTCCCGCGTCGCCGTCAGCACGAGGTCCGCCGAGCGCACGAGGTCCGGGTCGAGCGCGCGCGCCTCGTGCGGCTCCGCGTCCGCCTCCACGGGGCCCAGGTGCTCGGGGAGCGGAGCGGGCAGCTCGTCCTCGGCCGTCACCGCCGTCCCGGCGCTGAGGACGACGACGGCGCCGTCCTCGCCGAGCCGCGCGCGCAGGAGCTGCTCGGCGGCGGGTGAGCGGCACACGTTGCGCGTGCCGACCACCAGCACCCCGAACGGGCGGGCCGGTGCCCCGGTCGTGGTCGAGACCCCGGAGGACGGGTTCACCCGGACCATTGTGCGGGAGCCCCCGTGCCCTGGCGAGGCTCCGCCCGAAGGTGCGGGCCGGTCGGTCTCGCCCCGGTTCGCCCGCCTCGGTTCGTCCCGCCCCGGGGCTCAGCCCACGACGGTGATGCGGTCGTCGGTCGGGGCGGAGAGCGGACGGTGCGCGCCCAGGTAGGCGATCAGGGCGTCGAGGTCGATCGGTCCGGTCGTCCGGTTCGTGCCCAGCGTCAGCGTGCTGAAGCCGTCGCCGCCGCCCGCGAGGAAGTTGTTCACCGTGATCCGGTACGTCGCCGCGGCGTCGACCGGGACCCCGCCGATCGTGACGGTCGCGTCGACCACCCGCGTGCCCGCGCACGGGTCGGTGCCGGCGGGAGCCGTCGTGCCGGCAGGGTCGACCGCGTAGGTCAGCGTGGCGGACGGGTACAGCGTGCGGCCGACCTGGAGCTGCTGCTCGAGCACGCACTGGAGCTGGGCGCCCGTCAGGTCGAGCGTCACGAGGTTGTTCGCGAACGGCTGCACCGTGAACGCCTCCTCGTAGGTGACCGGGCCCGCGTCGAGGTCCGCGCGCACGCCGCCCGGGTTCATCAGCGCGGCGACCGCGCCCGCCTCGTCGTCCGTCGCGGCCAGCTGCGCGTCGGCGATCACGTCACCGAGCGCGGACTGCCCGAGCGCGCCCGGGAACAGCGCCTCCTGCTCGCGCGTGAGCGCGGTCGTGGTCTCGCCGACCACCTCGTCGGCAATCGGGCCCAGCACCTCGCTGTACCGCGCGACGAGCGCGGACTGCCGCCGGTCGGGTGCGACGTCGCGCGTCACGATCACGTTGTCCGCTGCGGCGGTCACGACGTCGCCGGTGCGGCGGTCGACCGTCAGGTCGATGTCGGTGACGAGGCGGCCGTTCGAGCCGGCGCTGGTGACGAGCGTGCCGTCGAGGTCGCAGCGGTACGCCTGGTGGGTGTGCCCGCTGAGCACGACGTCGATGGCGTCGCTGAAGCCCGCCGCGATCTCGACGATCGGGCCGGTCAGCCCCGCGCACCCGTCGACGTCCCAGGCGTCCGGACCGGTCTGCGCCCCGCCCTCGTGCAGCAGGACGACGATCGCCTCGACGCCGCGCCGCTGCAGCTGCGCGGCGTACCGGTTCGCGGTGGCCACCTCGTCCGCGAACTCGAGCCCGGCGACGCCCTCCTGGCTCACGATGTCGGCCGTGCCCTCGAGCGTCATGCCGATGAACCCGACGCGCACCGGGCCGACGCGGTGGATCGCGTACGGCGGCAGGAGCGGCTCGCCCGTCGCGGTCACGAAGGCGTTGGCGGACAGGTACTGGAAGTCGGCGCCCGCGTAGGGCGTGCCGTCGGCGCAGCCGTCGACCGGGTGGCAGCCGCCTTCCTGGATGCGCAGCAGCTCGGCGGCGCCCTCGTCGAACTCGTGGTTCCCGACGCTCGCGTAGTCCAAGCCCGCGAGGCCGAGCGACTCGATCGTCGGCTCGTCGTGGAACGCCGCCGACAGCAGCGGCGAGGCCCCGATGAGGTCACCGGCCGCGACCGTGATGGTGTGGCGCTTGCGCTGCTCCGCCGCGAGCTGCGCGAGCTGGGTCGCGAGGTACTCCGCACCGCCCGCGTCCACGGTCGGCGCCGGGTCGGTGCCCACCGCCGGTCCCACCTGCACGCGTCCGCCCGACCCCGACGGCGGCTCGAGCGCCCCGTGGAAGTCGTTGAGCGCGAGCAGCTGGACGTCGACCGTGCGGGGCCGGTACCCGCCCCGGTCGGCGGTCGCGGTGCTGCCGGTCGTCGCCACCGCGAGGCCCGCCAGCGTCGTCGCGACGACCGCGGCGAGCGTTCCACGCACGAGAGGTCCGTTGCCCATGATGTCTCCCCGTCGAGCCCGGTGGACGGACCCCCGCCCGTCCCTCGTCGACGGTACGCCGCGCACGGCGACGCGGGGAGGGCCGGGGCGCGACGTCGGGCCGTCCACGAGGTGATGTCGGAGCGGTGCGTGCCGGGTCCCGGTCGGTGCTCAGGCGTCGCGGCGCGCGGTGACCAGCCAGGCGCGCCCGTCGAACCAGACGCCGTCCTCGCGCCGGTGCGCGGCGAGCGTCGCGCGGAGGCGGTCGAGGGCGAGCGCGGCGGCCTCGGCGTCGAGGCCCGCGAGGGCGGACGTGGTGCAGGTGAAACCGCGGACCCAGGAGAGGGCGGAGCTCACGTCGGGACCGAAGCACAGGGGCTCGCGCACGTCGGTCAGGGCGACGTCGGCGAACCCGGCCGCCCGCAGGACGGCGCGCACGACGTCGGGGTCGCCGAGCGAGAACGGGTCGGGACCGGGCTCGGACCCGGGCGCCGGCCCCGGCGCGTCCGCCGGGGCGTCGGCACCGTCGAGCGCCGTGCGGAGCTCGACGTGCCACGCGTTGCGCGCCGGCGTCTGCCAGACGAGCATCGCGAGCCGCCCGGCGGGAGCCAGGGCGCGGCGCACGTTGCCGAACGCCGCCACGGGGTCGTCGAAGAACATCGTGCCGAACCGGCTGAGCGCGACGTCGAACCCGCCCGGCGGGAGCGGGTGCACCTGCACGTCGCCCTCCTCGAACGCCACGTCGACGAGCCCCTCGGCGCGGGCGAGCTCCCGGGCGCGCGCGATCGCGGGCCCGGACACGTCGACCCCGAGCGCGCGTCCGGTCCGCGACGCCCGGGCGGCGTCCCGCGTGGTCCGGCCGGTCCCGCAGCCGAGGTCGAGCACGCGCTCGCCCGGCCGCACCGCCGCGGCGCGGCGCAGCACCGGGTCGTAGCGGCGCAGCTCCGCGTCGTACCCGCCCGCCGCCGCGTCGCCCGGTGCTGCATCGCCCGGTGCCGCGCCGTCCGCCACCACGCCGTCCGCCACCACGCCGTCCGCCACCACGCCGTCCGCCCTCACGACGCCGTTCGTCACCCGGGGGCCGTGCTCCGCCGGGAGCCCGCCCGTCATCTCCGTCCCGGCCCCGGCGTCGTCCCGGCGAGGCCCTGCTCGGCGGCGTAGGCCTCGAGGCGGTCGGCGAGCTCGTGGGGGCGGCTCAGCGCCGGGGTGTGCCCGCCGTCGATCTCGTCCGGCGTGATGCCGAGGCGCTCGCGGGCCACCCGCCGCAGGTACCGCGCCGTGAGCACGCGGTCGTCGCGGCACAGCAGCACGCGGGTCGGCACGTCGGGCCACGCGCGCAGCGGCGACGGCTCGCGCATCCGGGCCTCCGACTGCCGTGGGGCCCGGCGCTGCGCCTCGAGCGCGAGCGGGCGCGGCACGTCGGGGTAGAACATTTCGATCTCGTCGCCGTACCCGTCCCACGCGTCGTCGGCGTAACGGGTGTTTTCGGTGTGCTCCGCGGGCACCTCGCCCGGCGCCGGGATCATCGCGGCGACGAGCACGAGCAGGCGCGCCGGGAGCCGCTCGCAGACCAGCGGTGCGGTGAAGCCGCCGAACGACTGCGCGACGACGACGACGTCGGGGCTCAGGCCCGGTGGACCCGCGTCCGCCCGGGACCGCTCGACCGCCGCCACGACGGCGTCGGTGTACTCGACGAGCCCCGCCGTGTCGTCGTCGCACGGGAGGTCCGGCGCGACGACGTCGTGGCCCCGCGCCCGCAGCTCCGCCTCGACGAGGTGCCAGTACCAGCCGACGTCGCCGGCTCCGTGGATCAGGACGAACGTGGCCATGCCGTCTCCTCCGTGCACCGGTGCTCCGACCCCCGACGGTCCCAGACCCTGCGCCTCCCGTCACCTCCGCAGCCCGGGCCGCCGGCTCCTGGGACGTTCGGCCCTGTGCGGCGCGCGGGCGCACGAGGATCGTCGGAAGGGTCAGGCACCACGGCGCACGGAACACGCCACCGATGAAGGAGGCATCTCATGTCTGCCACACGTTCCGCCGAAGCCCGCGTGACCCACCCCGCCACGCTCGTCGAGCAGGACCTCGTGACGTCCGCCACCGGCCGGCGCTGGCTCGCCGTGACCCGGCTCGCGACGGGCTTCATCTTCCTGTGGGCGTTCCTCGACAAGACGTTCGGCCTGCACTACAGCACCGGCGCCGCGGTCCCCGGGGGCGAGCCGAGCCTCGCCTGGATCGACGGCGGGACGCCCAGCCAGGGGTTCATGACGTACGCCGCCGTCGGCCCGTTCAAGGACACGTTCGCGTCGATGGCCGGTCCGGTGAGCGACTGGCTGTTCATGCTCGGGCTGCTCGGCATCGGCGCCGCCGTCATGCTCGGCGTCGGGCTGCGGATCGCCGCCGTCGCGGGCTCGATCATGATGGTGCTGATGTGGGTCGCCGAGTGGCCGCTCCTTCAGGGCTCGACCAACCCGGTCGTCGACTACCACCTCGTGTACGCGCTCGTGCTGGTCGTGTGCGCGACGCTCCTCGCCGGGGACACCTGGGGTCTCGGCCGCTGGTGGGCCGGCCTCCCCGTCGTGCAGCGGGCGTCCTGGCTCCGCTGAGCACGGCCACCGTCAGCCGGCCGACGGGACGCGCCCCCTGCGCGGCTCGCCGGCCGGCGTACGCGCCGGGCGGCCGCGGGAGGCGCCTCGGACGCCCCGCGCGCCGGATGCTCGTCCCGGGGTCACCCTCGGTACCGGCCGACCGCACCCCGCGGCGGAACGTGCTGTGCCGGGTGCGGGCACGACGTTAGGGTGACCGCTGAACGTGCTGTCGGCGGCGTCGAGGAGGATCCGTGCCAGGCGTCACCGGTGCCGACGTGGCACGCGAGAGCGGCGTCTCCCGGACGACCGTGAGCTACGTCCTCAACTCCCGCCCCGACGTGGCGATCCCCGAGGCGACGCGCAAGCGGGTCCGCGACGCGGCCGCGCGCCTGGGCTACACCCCGTCGGTCGCCGGCCGCGCGCTGCGCATGGGCCGCAGCGACCTCGTGCTGTGCGTGCTGCCGAACTGGCCGGTCGGCCCGGTCATCGACACGCTGCTCGACCACCTCGCGAGCGAGCTCGCCGACCGGGGCCTGTCGATGCTGGTGCACCACGACCGCGGGCGCCGGCCCATCGCCGAGCTGTGGCGTGCCGTGACCCCGCGCGCCGTCGTCGGGCTCACGGCGTTCACGGACGACGAGGAGCAGGCGATGCGCCGCGCCGGGATCCAGGTGCTCACGAGCTCGCTCGACGAGGACCCGCACCCCGAGAGCTTCTCCGTGCCCCAGATCGGGATCGGCCGGCTCCAGGTCGAGCACCTCGCGGAGCGGGGGCACCGCGTGCTCGGGTACGCCGCGCCGGCGGACGAGCGCCTCGCCGTCTTCGCCGACCGGCGGCTCGCCGGTGCGCGGCTCGCGTGCGGCGCCCGCGGGCTGCCGGAGCCGCAGCCGCACGAGGTCGAGCTCGACGTCGCGTCCGCGTCCGCCGCGGTGCGGGCCTGGCGTGCGGGACCCGAGCCTGTCACGGGCGTCGTCGCCTACAACGACGAGGTGGCGCTCGCGGTCCTCGCGGGGTTGCGGGCGGAGGGCCTGCGGATCCCGGAGGACGTCGCGGTGATCGGCGTCGACGACATCCCGGCGGCCGGGCTCGCGGCGCCGGCGCTCACGACGGTGTGGCAGGCGACCGACGCGCAGGCCCGTCACCTCACGCGCGCGGTGCTCGCGGCGCTCGACGGCTCGAGCGTGTCGCTGCAGGCGCCGGACGACCTCTTCCACGTGGTGCAGCGCGCGTCGACGTGACCGGGCTCGCACGCAGCACCGGCCCGGCAGCGTGTGCTGCCGGGCCGGTGTGCTGCTGGTCGGGCGGGCCTAGCTGAACGTGAACCAGTTGACGTTGAGGAAGTCGGCCGGCTGGCCCGAGTCGAACGTCAGGTACACGGTGTGCACACCGGTCGTCGGCTGGATGTTCGCCGGGATCGTGCGCCACGACTGCCAGCCGCCGGTGTTCCCGACCGCGAAGCTGCCGATCGGCGGCGCGGTCGGGCTGCCGAGCCGCACGTTGACGAGTCCGCTGATCGACCCGCCGGCCCCGGAGGCGACCCGCGCGCTGAACGTGCCGCGCGGCGTCGTCCCGAAGTTGACGTTGTCGAAGCGGACGTGGTCGCCGTTCGCGATCCACGCGATGTTCTCGCCGCCGTCGACGTCCTGCGTCGCCTCCTTCTGCACGCCGAGCATCCCGCTGTAGGCCTCGGCCTGGATGCGGGACGTGGCGTCCACGCCCGTGCTCGACGACGCGGTCGTCACGTTCACCGCGGCGCTCG
This sequence comes from Cellulomonas jepli, assembly GCF_047229345.1. Taxonomy (NCBI): domain Bacteria; kingdom Bacillati; phylum Actinomycetota; class Actinomycetes; order Micrococcales; family Cellulomonadaceae; genus Cellulomonas; species Cellulomonas jepli. Next base: position 28,326 of record NZ_JBFTER010000035.1, read on the forward strand.
CGGCGGACCGGTTGCCCGCGGCGTCGTAGGCCCGGACCGCGAACGCGTACGCGGTCGCGGGGGACAGGCCGGTCACGGTGAACGTCCGGCTCGCGGTCGAGCCGATCACCGAGCCGTTCCGGAGCACGTCGTAGCCGGTGACGCCCACGGCGTCGGTCGACGCGTTCCACGCGAGCGTCGTCGCCGAGGCGGTCGTGCCCGAGGCCGCGAGGCCTGAGGGGACGGACGGCGCCGTGGTGTCGCCGCCCGAGGACGGGCTCGTCGTCACCGAGACGGCGTTGCTCGCCGCCGAGCGGTTCCCGGCCCCGTCGACCGCGCGCACCGTGAAGCTGTACGCCGTCGCGGGGGACAGGCCGGTCGCCGTGTACGTCGTCCCGGTCACCGTGCCCACGACCGAGCCGCCGCGCAGCACCTCGTAGCTCGCGACGCCCGTGCCGCCCGAGCCGTCGTTCGACGCGCTCCACGACAGCGTCGTCGCGCTGGACGTCGTGCCCGACGCGGCGAGGCTGCCCGGCACCGACGGCGCCGTGGTGTCGGTCGGCGCCGACGTCGTGGACGCCGTCACCGAGCGGGCCGGGACGTTGAGCGTGACGCCGTTGGAGAACCGCACCGTGATCGGGCTGCCGCTCATGTTGGCCGCCTGGTAGGTCCGCACGCCGTTCTTCACGAAGACCGCGTGCAGCGGCGTGTTCGCCGTGACCGAGCGGTCGACGGTCCCGAGGCCTGCGAGGTTCTTGAGCCAGTAGAAGGTGTGCGCCCTCGACTCGCCCTCCTCGACGGCATACGAGCTCGCCTGGGCGCGGAACTGGGAGAGCGCGGTCGGCGCGTCGGCCAGGGCCTGGAACTCCCAGATGATGTCCTTCCACACCGTCGCGGGCCCGCCGTTGTTGCGTTCGAGCTCGGCGAGGTTGCGCCCGATGTACGCCGGGTTGTAGCCCAGGTACAGGTGACCCGCGGTGCTGGGCAGCAGGTTGATGCCCTGGATCATCTCGGGCTCGGCGCTGAACCACGTGGAGTACGAGCCGCCGTCGCCCCAGACCATGCCGACCGTCGAGTGGCCGAACGCGGCGGGGAACGCCTCGTCGTCGGTGTCGAACCAGTAGTTCTCGATGGCCGACGCCTGCGTCGTGTACAGGTAGATGCCGAGGTCGCGGACCGCCTTGTTGCCGGTCACCTGACCCCACTGGATGAGCCCGCTCGCGAAGTTCATGCCCTCCGACGACGACTCCTGGTTGTTGCCCGCACCGAACGCGCCGTGGCCGGCCGCCCAGTCGTGGCCCGCGTAGATGTCGAAGTCGCGCAGGAACGGGAAGCGGGTGTCGCTGCGGTCCCAGTTCGCCGCGTCCTTGATGACCGTGTTGACCATGCCGCCGTACGCGGACTCGGCCGCCCACGCGGGGTCGAACTGCGCGACCGTCGCGGCGCCCACGACGTAGTACCCGTAGTGGAAGTGGTGGTCGTTGAGGTCGGTGTCCGAGCCGTAGGAGGCCGGGTAGCCGATGAGCGTGCCCCACGCGGGGTTGTACCAGAACGAGCGGGTCGTCTCGCCGGGCGACGCGGTCATCCAGTCGGTCAGGCGCGTCTTCATCGAGCTGACGAGGCGGTCCCGCGCGGCGGTGTTGCCCGTGAGGTTCGCCATGTGCGCGACCTGGGAGATCCGGCCGAACGCCTTGCCGGTCCAGTAGGTGTCGTCGCCGAAGCCGGCGAACGGGTCACCCGTCGCGACCTGCTCGACGTAGCCGTTGAGCTGCGTGTCGTCGGCGGAGCCGGCCGGGAAGCCCGTGTTCGCGAGCTGCGGGAGCACGCCGTTGAAGCTCGCGACGGTCTGGAACTGCGAGCTGCCGATCACGACGCGCATCGGGCCGCGCGGCGAGACGTAGGAGTACGCGCTCGGCGTGGCGCCGCTGAGCTGGTCGCGCTGGTGCGGGTAGAGCGCGTACACCGTGCCGGTCCCCGAGCCCTGCCGTGCCGTCGTGGTGAACGCGTACGTCGCGGTCATCTTCGCGCTGGCCTCGTCGTAGGACCAGGAGACCTTGGTGCCGGTCACGTGGTTGTGCGCGTAGGGCGCGTAGGCGTTGAGGGCCGCGACGCGGTCGGCGTTCGAGCTGCCCGACGACGTGGGGAGCACGGCGACCGAGAAGAACGAGCCGCCGTTGAGCGAGGAGCTCAGGGTGCTGCCCGAGACGGTCCACGTCGAGCCCGAGGGGCCGAACGCGGCGTAGTCGTGACCGTTGATCGTGTAGCCGACAGCGCCGCCGCCGTTGCTCCACACGGTCGGGGCGGCCTTGCCGGTCAGCGTCGCGTTCCCGCCGGTCTTCGTGGCGTACACGAACGGCAGCCCGTGGCCGAACGTCGTGCGCAGGCTGCTGGTGCCGTTGGTCCACAGCTCGCTGACGGTCCAGTCGGAGTAGCCGTCGACCTTGCCGTCGGAGCTCAGGCCCGCGATGCCGAGCCGGAAGTCCTCGGTGTAGTTGTAGTGGTACTCGCTGACGCCGGTCGCGGTCCCCGAGATGCTCGCGGTGGTCGGGTAGCTGACCCCGAGCCCGTCGGTGTACGCGTGGAACGCGAGCGGGTGCGCCATGAGGTTCTCGGAGATCGACGCGCAGTCGAACTTGCGCCACAGCAGCGACGTCCACCAGTCGTTCGTCGGGACCGCGCCCGCGGGGAAGTTCGCGGTGACGTGCGCCCGGGGGTTCGTCACGGGCGTGCCGTTGCACTCCGTCGGGACGGCCCCGCCCGTGGGCGTGCCCTCGGCGTAGCTGCCGGCCCCGACGGTCGCGGCGTCCGCGCGCGGCGCGACGGCCGCCTGGAGGACGTAGGCGAGCAGCGCCGCGAGGACGACGAGCGCGACGAGCACGCGGCCCTGGGGTCGGGCTCGGTGCCGCCAGGTCGGCGTCGTTGGTTCTCTCCCTGCAGACATCCGGATGTCTCCCGATCTCGGTCGTGCACAGGGCGGCCGACGGGTCCGTCGGACGCCACGGGGCCGGTGCGGCCCCGTTGTCACCCGCGTCCCCCGGTCAGCAGGTGGTGCCCCGGCGGCGTGGTGCGTGCCGGGAGGTGGTGCGTCGGTCGTGCTGCCCGGCGCGGCGGTGCGGGCCGGCGCTGGGCCGGCCCGTCCGGGTCGCGTGCGGGCGGTGGATCAGCCCGACCCGGTCCGCGGACGGGGTGGGGCGGCGGCGGGTGCGGCCGCAGGCGAGCTCGTGCTGCCCATGAGGAGTCCTCCACGCTGAGGTTCTCGGTAGGTGAATCGTGTCACTAGGTGACGGCTCAGCGTGTGGTGGGCGCTCGCCGAAGTCAATGGAAGTCACGCGGTTCACCCGTTCGACGTACTCCCGACACCGGCCCGAAACCTCACCGCGCGCTCGCGGGCCACCGACGCGCGGGTGGACGGGTGAACTTCCGCGACGTCGTCGCAGGTGGCGAGGGGGTCGACGGCCGAGCGCCCGCACCGTCACGCCGACGACACAGCGCGTTCATCGCGCGTCCGTAGCGTGAGCGCCGCCCACCACGACGGTGGGCGACGTCACGACCGGGAGGTCCGCGGTGCCGGAGTACACGTGTCTCGACGGGATCCTCGAAGGTCACGTCTTCAGCTGGCCGGCGTCCGTGCGCGCGGGGGAGACCATCACGGTGGGCGTCACCGACGTCGCGCACGACCCCGGTCCGGGCGATGCGCCGGAGGCCGACTACGTGCTCGCACGCGCACCCTTCGCGGGCCGGCCGGGCGAGCTCGCGTTCGTCGCGGCGCGCGGCCGCTGGGTCTGCCCCACGGGCTGACGCGCGCCCCGCGCCCGCTCGGCGGACCGGCGCGGGCGCACCTCGGGGCGCTTCACCCTCGCGCACCGTTCCGCTTCGCCCCGGTTCGTGGTGGTCTGGGTGCTGCGCGCCCGCTCGCCGCCCGGAGGCCGACATGACGCACCGCCCCGCACTCGCCCCGCTCGTCGCGACCCTCGCGGCCACGGCGCTCACCCTCACGCTCGCCACGGGCGTCGGCGGAGCCCCCACCGGGCTCCCGGCGCGCCCGCCCGCTGCCGCCGGCGTGGCTGCCGCCGCCGGCGTGGGCGCCGCTGCGGTCGAGGGAGAGGTGCACTTCACCGCCGCCGGCGACTACGGCGCCGGCCCCCAGTCCCGGGCGGTGCTCGGCCTGATCGGCAGCCTCGCACCCGACCTCAACCTCGCGCTCGGCGACCTCTCGTACGGCGCGGTCGGCGGCGAGCAGGCGTGGTGCGACCTCGTGACCCAGCACGTCGGCGCGGGCTTCCCGTTCGAGCTCCTCGCGGGGAACCACGAGTCCAACGGCGCCAACGGCCACATCAACGACTTCTCCTCGTGCCTGCCCAACCAGCTCCCCGGGCTCGTCGGGACCTACGGTCGGCAGTGGTACGTCGACGTGCCCGCGCAGGACCCGCTCGTGCGGTACGTGATGATCTCGCCGGGCCTGACGTTCCCCGAGGGCCTCGCGTCCTACACCGCCGGCTCGCCGCGGTACGCGTGGACGGCTGCGGCGATCGACGGTGCACGGGCCGAGCAGATCCCGTGGGTCGTCGTCGGGTCGCACACCCCGTGCCTGTCGATGGGCCAGTACCCGTGCGACATGGGGCCCGACCTCCTCAACCTGCTGCTCGCCTCGGACGTCGACCTCGTGCTGCACGGGCACGAGCACCTCTACCAGCGCACCAAGCAGCTCGGGCACGGGACCGGCTGCACGCGCCTGACTCCCGGGACCGCCGACCTCGACTGCGTGGTCGACGCCGACGCGAGCATGGTCAAGGGCGCCGGCACGGTCTTCGCGACGGTCGGCACGGGCGGCGTCGTCCAGCGCGACGTGAACCCTGCGGACGGCGAGGCGCCCTACTTCGCTGCGGCCTCCGGGCTCGCGACGTCGACGTGGGGCGTGCTCGACGTGCGCGCGACCGCCACGACGCTCACGGCCGGGTTCGTGCGGGCCGACGGCGGCACGTTCACCGACGCCTTCACGATCGGTGGCACGCCCGACCCCGGCGGCACGCCCTTCGCGGCGGACACGTTCACGCGCACGGTCGCGTCGGGCCTCGGCAGCGCCGAGACGGGCGGCGCCTGGCGCACGAGCGGCACCGGCTACTCCGTCTCGGGCGGCGCAGCGCGTGTGCAGCTCGGTGCCGGGGCCGGGCGCGAGCTCGCGCTGCCCGTCTCCTCGGCGTCGACCGACCTCACGCTCACCGCCACGACCGACCGCGCCACGACCGGCGGCGGGCTGTACGTCTCGGTCGACGGCCGGCGGGTCCCCGCGGTCGGGGTCTACCGGGCGAAGGTGCACCTCCGCTCGACCGGCGCCGTGGCCGTGGCGCTCACGCGGACCGCCGGCTCGAGCGAGACGGTGCTCGTGCCGGCCGTCGTCGTCCCCGGGCTCGCGCACGTCCCCGGGACGCGGCTCCAGGTGCGTGTCCAGGTCACGGGCACGTCCCCGACGACCGTACGGGCCCGCGTCTGGCGTGCCGGCGACCCGGAGCCGGCGACATGGCAGGTCACGACGACCGACGCGACCGCGGGGCTGCAGGCCGCCGGGGAGATCGGCGCGAACCTGTACCTGTCGAGCTCCGCGACGGGCACCCCGCTCGTCGTGCAGCTCGACGACGTGGTCGCGCGCACGCCCTGACCGGGCGGTCGACCCGCGGGAGCGGCACCGTCGCGGGCGGGTGGCCCGGTCACGCCCTGCGGGCGGCGTGCGCCCGGCCGGCGCTCAGGCCGCGTGCACCGTGAACCAGACCGTCTTGCCGCCCGCGTGCGACTCGACACCCCACGACTCCGCGAGCAGCTCGACGAGCTCCATGCCGCGGCCCCCGAGGTCCTCGGGCGCCGAGCGGTGCACCACGGGGGCCGTCGGGTTCGCGTCGGTCACCCGGACGGTGACGCGGCTGTCCGCCCAGCCCACCGAGAGCACGATCCCGTGCTCGGCCGAGCCGTACTTGACGGCGTTCGTCACGACCTCGCTGGTCAGCAGCTCGACGAGGTCGACGGCGGGCTCGGGGGCCTCGTGCGCGCGCAGGACCGGCACGACCCAGTGCCGCCCGCGGTGCGGTGCGCTCGGGTCGGCCTCGAGGCGCAGCTCGGCGCGCGCGTCGGTCCTCACCGGACCGCCTCGGGCGTGCGGGTCCGCACCGGGTCGAGGCGGAGCGCCAGCACCACGACGTCGTCCTGCGGGCGGGACGGCAGCATCCGCGCCACCACCTGGTCGCACAGGTCGTCCAGGCCGCGACCGGCCAGCTCCTCGAGCGTCGCGCGCAGCCGGGCCAGGCCCTCGCTGATGCCCTCGTCGCGGCGCTCGACGAGCCCGTCCGTGAACAGGACGAGCGTGGCACCCGGCCGCAGCGTGAGCGTGGCCTCCGACCGGGCGGCGTCCGGGTCGACGCCCAGCAGGAGGTCGGGCCGGACCCCCACGACGTCCTCGACGCTCCCGTCGGGCTGGATGAGCACGGGGGAGGGGTGGCCCGCGTTCGACCACCGGACCGTCGCCTCGCCGCGCCCGGCCTGCTCGCACGAGTGCTCGAGCCGGGCGACGAAGGCCGTGGCCATCGTGGGCGTGCGCAGCGTGTGCATCGTCTGGTCGACGACGCCGAGCAGCTCGGCGGGCCCGGCGCCGGTCGCGACCGCGATGCCGCGCAGGGCCGCCCGGAGCTGGCCCATCGTCGCGGCGGCGGCGCTGTCGTGCCCGAGCACGTCGCCGATCACGACGACCGTGTCGCCGCTGCGCTGCGGGAAGGCGTCGTACCAGTCGCCGCCGACCTCCGCCGCCTCGGCCGCAGGGACGTAGCGGGCCGCGATCTGGACGTGCTCGGGGCCGGCGGGCTCCGCGAGCAGCGACCGCTGGAGCTCTTCCGCGAGGTGCCGCTGCTGGCGGTACAGGCGGGCGTTGTCGAGCGCGAGTCCCGCCCGGCCCGCGAGGTCCTGCGCGGCGCGCAGCTCCTGACGCGTCATCGGCCCGCGGGCGGGGCTGTTGTAGAGGGTGACGAGCGCGAGCGTGCGGCCGCGCCCGCGCAGCGGCAGCACGGCACCGCTGCCCGGGGCGAGCCGCGTGACCAGCTCGCGCGCCTCACCCGGCTCCAGGACCGACCGTGCCGCCTGCGTCGCATCGCTGCGCACCTCGACGACCTGCGCGGTGCGCAGCGCGCGCTCGACGTACGACTCGTCCCGGAGCGACTCGAGACGGCAGCCCGCGTACCGGGAGACGAGAGGGAGCAGGCGCGCGTCACGGTGCGCGAAGCCGACGTCGCGCATCACGGGCGGCGTGGCGGGGTCGTCGGCGTGGTCGACGACGGTGACGATGCACCAGTCCGCGAGCGTCGGCACCAGCAGCGGGGCGAGGCGCGAGACCGACTGCTCGACGTCGAGGGTCTCGGTGAGCCGGTCGGTGACCTGGGCCTTGAGCCGCTCGAGCCGCGCGGCGTGCTCGGCCGCGCGCTGGGCGCGGTGCCGCTCGGTGACGTCCTGCAGGTAGACCGCGAGGCCGTCGGGCCCGGGCCAGGCACGCACCTCGAAGATCGCGTCGAGCGGCGCGGGGTGGTGCGCCTCGAACCCGACCGTCTCGCCCGTGTGCGCCGCACGCAGGTAGCCCGTCTCGAACTCGGTCCCGCGCGTCTCCGGGAACACCTCCCACAGGACGCCGCCCAGGAGCTCCTCGCGCGGCCGGCGCAGCAGCTGCTCGGCCTCGCTGTTGACGTAGGTGAAGCGCCACTCCGCGTCGACCGAGAAGAACGCCGTCGGCATCGCCTCGAGCAGGCGTGCCGTGCGCGCCTCACCCTGCTGGCGTGCCGTCGCGTCGAAGGCCGCACCCACGGCGCGCGCCGGGCGGCCGTCACGGTCCAGCACGAGCCTCCCGCGCGCGAGCACCCAGCGCGCGTCGGCGTGCGGGACCAGGACGCGGAACTCGATCTCGAGGTAGCCCTCGGACTCCACGGCGAGCTCGAACGCGCGCGCGACCCGGGGCCGGTCGTGCGGGTGCAGCCGTTGACCGACCGCCCCGATCGTCCCGTCGAACTCGTCCGACCCGAAGCCGAACACGGCCATGAGCTGCTCGTCGAGCGCGAGCTCGCCGGTCACGAGGTCCCAGGCGTACGTGCCGATCTGGGCCGACTCGACACCGGCACGACCGAGCGCGGACACGAGCGACGGGTCGGTGGGGGTGGTGGGTGCGGGCTCGCCGGCGCGGGAGAGCGGGGACGGCACCGCCGGGCTCGTCCGCCCGGTCGGCGCCGCGGGGGTCGGGGCGCTCGGCTCGGACGGCTCCAGGTCGGACCTGCTGCCGGGCACGGACCCTCCCCTCCGGGTTCGACCCGAGCGATCCCGGGCGACGGACGTCGGACGCGTCGCGGGCGCCCGGAGGGCGGTGACGTGCACCGCGCCCCTCAGGCACTATCGGTCGGCGGGGCCCCCGGATCAAGGGAAGACGGTGAGGCGCTCGCCTCAGTCGTCGTCGTCCTTCTTGCCCTTGCCCTTGGGGCCCTTCCCGGGTCCGGGTGCCTCGTCCTGCGCCGCGCGCGCCGCAGCCTCCCGCGCGGCCGCTTCCTCTGCTGCGGCCTGCTCGGCGGCTGCCTGTTCCGCTGCGGCCTGCTCTGCGGCGGCCTGCTCTGCGGCGGCCTGCTCCGCAGCAGCCTGCGCCGCCGCCTGGGCCGCCAGCGCTGCGGAGACCTCCTGGTCCGTGCGGTCGAGCGCGTCGTCGATCTGGCGGTAGCGCGCGGTCGACACCTCGCCTGCGTCGACGGCCGCCTCGAGCTCGCTGCGCACCTGGGCCAACGCGGCCTGTGCGGCGCCGTGGCGGCCCGCGGCGGCCTCCTCCGACACCGTGAGCACCGACTGCTGGAGCGCCGCCGCACGCTCGGCGTCGAGCTCCGCGCCCTGGCCGCAGCCCGCGAGCACCACGACGAGGGCGAGCGCCGGGGCCAGCAGGGCGCGGGCCCGTCCTGCGCTCATGGCTGCACGCTCCGCTGCAGGTCGTCGAGCGCGTCGCCGAGGCTGCCCTCGACGACCGGGTACGACGGCGGCACCGGCGGGGTGCCGCTGGACGACTGGAGGGCGAGGACCGTCGCGCCTCCCGCGCACAGCAGCAGCGCCACCGCCGCGAGGCGGGTGCCGCGGCGCGCGCGCCGGTCGGCCTCGCGGCCCGGAGCGGGTGTCTCGTCGAGGACGGGGGCGGGGCGTCCGGCCCCCGTCGCGGGCGGCGCGGGCGAGGTCGACGGGACCCGGGTCGAGCCGTGCGTGGGCCCGGCGACGGCGTCCCCGCCCGGCTGCGTGAGGACCGGCTCGGGGGGGACGGGTACGCCGCGCCCCGGTGCGACGGGCAGCACGGCCGTCGTGCCCGGGTCGGCGGGACGCGACGCGGGCTCGACCCGCGGTGCCGCGCTCGCAGGGGCGGCGGTCCGCGAGCCCTCGGCGGGCGAGGGCACGACCGGTGCGGCGGCGGTGGGCGAGGGCGCGACGGGTGCGGCGGCGGTCGGCGAGGGCACGGTCCGTGAGGGCGCCGTCGCCGAGCCCGCGGTGGGCGAGGGCACGACCGGCGTGGCCACGGTCGGCGCGGGCGTGGCCCCCGTGCCCGCGGGCTGCTCGGCCAGCACGGCGAGGCGCACGGCGACCTCGGCCGCGGTGGGGCGGTCGCGCGGGTCGCGGGCCGTCATCTCGCCGAGGAGGTCGGACCACGCGGAGCCGAACCTCCCCGGGACCGCCGGCGAGCTCGTCAGGCGCGCCGCGACCGCCTCGAGCGCGGTCCCGGTGAACGCCCGTTCGCCCGTGAGGCACTCGAGGAGCACGAGCCCGAGCGAGTAGACGTCGCTCGCGGGTCCGACCCCCGAGCCCGTGGCCTGCTCGGGGCTCAGGTAGCTCGCGGTGCCCATCGTGGTCCCGGTGACCGTCAGCCGTGCGCCGTCGGACAGCCGGGCGATCCCGAAGTCCGCGAGCTTGGCCCGGAGCTCGCCCGCGCCGCCCGTGTCGTCCGCCGGGGGACGCGCGCCGCCGAGCCCGTCACCCTCGCCGACGCCGGCGAGGAGCACGTTCGCGGGCTTGATGTCGCGGTGCACCACGCCGGCCGCGTGCACGACGACGAGCGCGTCGGCGACCTGCCGCCCGAGGTGCGCGACGTGCGCCGGCGGCAGCGCTCCGGCGAGGAGCCGCTCCGCGAGCGTGCGACCCGGCACGAGCTCCATGACGAGGTAGGTCTGCCGCAACGGACCGCCCGCGGGCACGCTCCCGGCGTCGTGCAGGGTGACGAGACCGGGGTGGTTGAGCCGGGCGAGGACCCGCATCTCGGCCTGGTGCCGCTGCAGCTCGTCGGCGCCCTCCGCGACGGGCGGGAAGAGCTTGACCGCGACGTCGCGCCCGAGGACGAGGTCGTGCGCGCGGTGGACCGTCGCCATCCCGCCCTGCCCCAGGACGTCGTCGAGCCGGTAGCGGTCGGCGAGGACGGTGCGGGTGCCGAGGTCGGGTGCTGCTCCCACGGTGCTCCTCCTCCTGCGCTCGGGCGACCGACTCCAGCGCGCCCCCGTGCGAGTCGTGCCTCGAACGTAGGCGGGGCCGACGTGGTCCGCACGTCGGCCCCGCCCGCGGGCACGCCCGCCGGGCTCAGGACGGCGCGACCGTGTACTGCGCCTCCGCCGCCGCGCGGCCGCCCGCGACGTCGTCGGGCGTCGCGGTGCCGGACCCGTCGACCGCCTCGGCCCACGCGTCGATCGAGCCGCGGTTGAACTCGATCATCTCGGGCGACCCGGCGAACGCGAGCGGGTCGCCCGAGGCCTCGCCGCGCAGGCCCCGGCCGAGCTGGAGGAGGGCCCCGTCCCAGCCGGGGCCCACGAACAACGCGCCGGCACCGCTGCCCGCGATCGCGAGCGGCACGGTGTGCACGAGCTCGACGGTCGTGCGTCCCGCCGCCTCGACGAGGCTCACCGAGACGACGCTGTCCGGCATCCCGAACGTGATCTCGAGCCGGAGCGGGCGCTCGCAGCGGAGGATGTCGCCGCCCGCGTTGCCCTCGATCTGGAACGAGCCGCCGACCCGCAGGTCGCCGGTCACCGGGGAGAACCAGCGGGCGAGCCGGTCGGCGTCGGTCAGGGCGTCCCAGACGTCCTCGACGTCGGCGTCGTACGCGCGGGCGACCGTCACGGAGACGGTCTGTGCGCTGTCGTCGCGTGCGACGCCGCGGTGCAGTGCGGCGAGCTCCTGGAGCAGATCGATCATGGTGCGGTCCTCTCGGTCGACGTGCGGGCGCGCCGGTCCCGGCGTCCCCGTGCGAGCTCCGTGCCGAGCGCGTCGAGGCGCTGGTCCCAGTACTCGCGGAACGGCTGCAGCCAGCGGTCGACGTCCTGGAGCGGACGCGCCTCGACGGCGTACAGACGGCGTGCGCCCTCGGCCCGCACGCGGGCGAAGCCGTTCTCCCGGAGCACCCGCAGGTGCTGGGAGACGGCGGGCTGGCTGATGCCGAACTCGGCACGGATGACGGCCGTGACGTCGCCGGACGACCGCTCGTCCTCGAGCAGGAGCTCGAGGATCCGGCGGCGGACCGGGTCTCCCAGGACGTCGAAGGCGTGCACCGGGAGAGCGTATAGGTAGGTGCTTATATAAGGCAACGCCTATGGCGTTCGCCGGTGCGCCGTAGGCTGCCGGGGTCCGCCCGCCCCGTGCGCCGACGGGCACCGACCGTGAACCGACGCCCAGGAGGCGCCCGATGACCCCGCGTGCCCACGCCCCGCTGCCCGACGAGTGGGCCGGCCCGATCCTCGAGCTCGTCGACCGGACCCGGGCCGCCGCGGCGCCCGCAGCCGACGACGACGGCGCCTGGGCCACCGCGGAGGCCGGACAGGAGCGCCCCCGCACCGGTCACAGGGCCGCGCGGCGCACCGCCTCCGCGGGGCAGAGCGCCGCGCACCTGCTGCGGTTCCGCGCGATCGAGGCGGTGCAGCACGGGCACGACGAGCCGTGGACGCTCGCGCTCGCGACCTCGACGGAGGCCGTCGGCTCGTGGGACTGGGACACGCGCATGCAGGTCGCGCTCGACCTGCGCCGCACGTTCCGGCACCTGCCCGCCGACGACGACACCGACGCGCGGCGGGAGACCCGGCTCGTCGCCGCGTGGCTGACCCACTCCGACGGACCGGGGCTCGTCGTCGCGACGGGGGAGCTGTGCCGCGCGGTCCTCGCCCTCGCGCCGAGCCCGACCGACCTCGCCGCCGCCTGGTACGCGACGCACGGGGACCGCCTGCTGCGCGAGCTCGCCGCGCGCGGGCCGGCGGTCCACCCCGACCTCGTGCGCGAGGCGGTGCGGGGGGTCGACGCCGCTCGCGTCCAGACGCGCACCCACATCGCCGACCACGTCGGCATCAGCCGCGAGGAGCTCGAGGCCCACCTCGACGGCGGCGCCGCGGACTGACGCGCCGGGCCGCGCACCGGCGGTACGCCGTGTCGCCCGGCCGGGTGAGCCCCGCGCGCCGGACGGCGCGGGCGGCGCGGCAGACGGGGGATTCGTCCGCTCGGTCGGGCTCCGGGCGTTTACGGTCGTGCTGTCCGAGTTCCCGCGCGGAGGCGAGGCCCCCGGTGTACACGCTGTCCTCGCCGACCGTGCTCGCGATCGACGCCGCGTGCCACCCCGCGGCGCGCGACCTGCTCGGTGCGCTCAGCGCGACGTTCCGCCTGACCGGCACCGCGCTCACGCACCTCGGGCTCGCGGCGCTCGACGTCGCGCCGGGGGAGCGTGCGGCCGCGTGGCGCTCGCTCGAGGAGGTCGACGCCCGGACCCGCACGACGCCCGCCCTGCTGCGGGACGCGGTGCAGGGCGGCCCGGGCGCGGCGCGGACGCTCGCGCGCAGCCGGCTCGGCCGCGTCGCGGACGTCGTCCGCCTCGTGACCCGCGAAGCCGCTGCGTGGCCCGACGCACCCGACGTCGCGGTGGCCGGCGGCGACGTCGTGCCGGCGCCCGCCGCCGCGGCCGCGGGGATCGTGGGTGTCTGGTGGGCGTCGCCCGACCTCGCGG